>JACREZ010000039.1 GCA_016212665.1 Ignavibacteriota bacterium | reverse complement strand
TGGGGTAACTCCGCTCGTCCTACGGACTCGCTCCGTTACCCCACACGGTACTTGAACTTGATTCTCTGAACTTAAACTTGTATTATCTACTGACATTTCTAAAGTGCTCTACATACTGACATTTCTAAGGAGTTACTACAGCTCTGCCAATTTCGTGTTTTACTAATTTTGTAGGGGTAGGATCACGGACGTGACATCTTGCGAATTGTATCATGCCGGATTCATCTCCGCTGTATACGTTTGTGTAGTTTCCATCGCTGTGGAAGTATATTGTTATTCCGCTATCTGCTGCTGTTGTCGAGTCTGCTAGTGTGAACATGTCGCGTTTCATTCTGTATGCTATGCTGTTTGTGTCTGTTGTTGTCCAATTTCCAAAACCCATTACTTGAACTGCTTTTGTTGTATCTGTACTGTTTGCATTGTTTAATGCTACTCGTATTGGTAAATTTTTCCAATATCTTATGTCGTATCCTCTTCCTGATGGTTGATACATTTCTAGGAATTTTTCTACGCTGATTGTGTCTGTTCCCATTGATACGTTTTGTATTTTTGATGGCATTGAAACGTTTATAGTGTCATCGCCCATACTTTCAATATTTTCGTCGAAGCATATTTTTCCTTCTTTTGTGAATCTTAGATTGCTTATATTATTGTCTGTGATTAGTGTATAATTTCCGTTTTCATCCGTCCATGTCATTGCTGTTCCACTGTCTGCGTCTACTTTAACATTTTCTATTGGAGAACCTGTTATTTGGTCGTCGAGTGTTCGGACTGTTCCAGTTATTGTGTATTCTTGTGCTTGTGTATTGTCAATAAACAATCCTCCTAAAAGAATACAGCAGGCAATAATAATTTTTCTTGGATAGTTCATATCGGTTTGTTTTAGAGTTTTAGTTCCCGTCCCTGCTCTCCCCGGTGTGTGTACAAAGCCGTTGTTCTACTACGTTCTTGTTCTCACGCTCCTCATACTGTATGAACGAGAAGAAATTGCTATGGCTCATGAACCAAGTCGTACTTGATTTTTGCAATGCGGGATTTGTACGGCTCCTGTTTCTGCATCTCAGGTGTAATTTCTATTGCACCATCGGCAAGTAAACTATTGATTATGCGCTGTTCCTCTGTCAATTCTTTATTTTTTTTTGTAACTATTGCTTTTGTTTTTTCCATTGGATGAATCTTTCTCTGTATTGTTGATAATGTTCTTTAATATTTTTCTTAGCATAATTCAATGCATCTTCGTTCGACATGCTGGATAACCAAATCTTCTGCTTGGTCTCACTATCTGGTCCTAAAATATCTATATGCGGCATACCGTGGGCGCTATCGAAACGGAGAATTTCCACTTCCTCATCATCAATGATTGTAATAAATTTTACCACGAACGAAGTTAATGTCCCTTGTATTGTTTCAAAATAAACAAAGATAGAATTTTCTTCATCGAGGATAACTCTATAATTTCTCTCAGGCATGGAGAATTCTACTTAATTTCAAAGAGAATTCCAAGCCAAGAACTGCTTATTCTGTAAGATTCCACTTCTTTTGTTGATTTGATATTATCACCGAATCAAGAAATTGATGATACCGTTGCGGAAGATTTTTGTACTTCGGCTTTGATTGAGCAAGGATTTCTTCAAGCGTGTTTGCAGCATTAACAAACTCAATGGCGTTAGTAAGATACTCAGTAAGTTTCTTTCTTACTTTCTCCTGAACTGTCGTATCTTCCGTTCCTGAAATGATGGCGACAGCGGAATCAAGATTCCAACCGCTTTCACAAAATACTTTGAAGCAGGTCCCGCGAAAATACTCGGCAACCGTTCCGCGATTCATTCCTCCTAATTCATCTGCTGTTTCGGAAATTGCGCTGCGGGAGAATTGCTTGCTTCTCAGCAGTTCGAGAATCTGCTCTTCAATATCGAGTGAGGAAAAACTTGTGTCGGCAAATTCTTTCGGCAGGTCTTTGATTCTGATAAACGAACGCCCTTCCGCCTGCGCGAGGACAATCGCATGTTTGATAACGCTTTGAAGTTCCCGGACATTTCCTTTCCATTCATGCTGAAGAAGTAACTTGGAAACGGATGCGCTCAGCGTCATTTCGGTTGCATCCGATTTCAGGAAATGTTCGACAAGCAACGCGATATCCTGCTGTCGTTCTCTCAACGCGGGGAGCGTTACGGTGAAAACATTCAGCCGGTAAAATAAATCTTCGCGGAATCGTTTCTCTTTCACTTCCTGCTTGATGTCCCGGTTCGTTGCGGCGATGACTCGCACATTCACGTTCCGTGTTTGCGTTCCGCCGACTCGTTCGAACGTTCCTTCCTGCAACACACGAAGCAGTTTCACCTGAAACGCTTCGCTTGTCTCGGCAATCTCATCGAGGAAGATTGTTCCTTCGTTGGCAAGTTCAAAACGTCCGGCTCGTTCTTTTATTGCACCGGTGAACGCGCCTTTCTCGTGTCCGAACAATTCGCTTTCGAGGAGCGTCTCCGTCAGCGCGCCGCAATTGACTGCAACGAACTGTTTCTCATTCCTGTTGCTTGCAAGATGAATCGCCCTCGCCGCCATCTCTTTTCCCGTTCCGCTCTCGCCGAGTATCAGCACGGAGGCATCGGTGGCAGCAATTTTCTTCATGAAGTTCACCACATCCGCCATCGCGCCGGATGATTGATAGACAATGCCGTGGAAATTTTCTGCTGTCATTTGCGACTGCACAACCGGAAGTTGTGTCGGTTTTAAATCTTCAACCTGCGATTGCAGTTTCCCGATTTCCTGCTTGTACTTGTTGATTTCCTGAAGCAACTCAACGCTCGGTTGTTGCGTTCGCTGTTGTATTGACGACTGTAATTGCTGTTCAAGTTTTTGCAGATGCTCTTCTTTTTCCCGCAAGATTCGTTCGGCATTTCCCTGCTCAATTTCGATGATGGAAAGTTTCGATTGCACCTGCAACTGCTTGTGAAGTATCAATCCGACAGAAACGAAGATTAGCATGAACAGCGTAACCGCAACGGGGAGAATGGTTGAACTGAGAACAAACAACGCGTACCCAAGAATGATGACAGCAACAACAAGGAGCGCAACACCTGCCAGGCCGAACAAAAGATTTTTTCTCAAGAACCACACGGCGAGTAATCCGGCAGTGAGTGCAACAAACATTTCGACCGTTGCCGATGCTTGTGTCGGCGTCGTTCCTTTCAGAAGATTGTCCATCACGATTGCGTGTATGCCGATGGAAGGAAATTGATGTTCAAACGGTGTTTGAACAAACGTACTTTTTCCTTCGGCAATGATTCCGACAAGTACGATTTTCCCGTGCAACGGATGCGGCGTTTTCGTTTGCGCGCTTGCAGTTTTCCATTCATCGAACTCCTGTAAAAATCTCAATGCGGAAATTGTATGAAGCGAACTTGTCCCGCCGGAAAAATTCAGAAGCGCTTCGCCTTCATCGGTACAGGAAGCGGTCCGGGTTGTTCCTTTCATCAATAAAGAAACCGAATTTCCCTGAATGGAAATATCTTCTTTGTTCAATTTCAAACCGAGCCGAAGAAGTTCAAGCGACAACGCGGGAACCATTTCCGTTCCGTTCTTCACAAACAACGGAACCGAGAGTTGTTCATTGAGATTCGTGTGTGCAATCGAAGCGGCGCTTGACCGCAGTTCGTGAAATGGCAACTCCGGTTGCGAACCGACAGGGAACGAAGGAGAACCCGATTCACCCTTCTCCAGCGAAGCAAAATATCCGCTCATCACAACATTGCCCGATGATTTCACTACCGTTGCAAACACGTTATCGAATTCAGGATGTTCTCTGTCGGGATTGGTGAACGCGATGTCAAAGCCAATTGCGCTTACGCCTGCTTCATGCAACGCAGAGACAAGGAGTGCATAATAATTTCGTTTCAACGGATACCCGCCGAGTGCGGCAATATCTTCGTTTCCGAAATAGACAATCACGATGGAAGAATCGAGCGGTTGTTCGCCTCGCACCCGGTAGAATTGCCGGAGAAGCGCGCTGTTCGCCCCGGAGAAAATATCGTACGCGAGAAGCGAGAGGAGAATTGCAACAACAACCGCTGCTGTGCCGACAAAGTAATGTTTGGAGAGAAATTGTTTCATGCTTAATGACTACGGCGCATTGCCGTAAACGACAATGCTAAAATTATTCAAACATTCTTGAAGAATGTTTGTGCACAAACGGGAGTCGGATTCATCCGACTTGAACTCCGTAGCGTCACCGTTCACGGTGATGCGGTGAAGAACATTCTGTCCGTTTTCAATCGTATCGCGCATTTCATTACCGTGTGTTTAACCCGCGGGGATTGAGCCACTGCTCAGGATTTTGTTTTTCCCGGTCTTTCCACACCTCGAAATGCAACACCGCGCCTTCAACCGATTCGCCGCTTCGTCCGAGCAAACTTTTCTGCTGAACTTTTTCTCCTTCGTTCACGGAGATTTCCGAGAGATGCGCATACACAGTTCGGAAACCATCCGAGTGGTCAACGATGACGAGATTGCCGAACGACGGAAGCCATGAGATAAGCGACACTTCTCCCGCCGCAACCGACGTTACCTGCGTACCAACGGGAACCGCAACGTCAATGCCGGTATTTTGCGTTACCGTTCCGAGTTGTTTGTTCTGCTGATTGCCGAACCGTCCGATAATTTTTCCGCTTGCAACGGGCCACGGCAACGCACGGCGAAGATTGACGAATGATTTCCCCGTCGTCGAAGGAACCGGCGGTGGCTGTTTGTTCGCCTTGGCAAGTTCTTCTTCGCGCAGTTTCCTTACCCGCTCCGCTTCAATTAATTTTGCAATGAGTTGTTCAAGTTTCTTTGCATCGGCGGTAATCCGGTTTGCATCCTTCTGGAGATTGTTCTTATCCTTCCGCACCTGCGCAAGCGCCTTACGCCGCTTCTTCACGTTATCGGCTAAGGTGTTCTCCTCTTTCTTTTTTTGTTTGATGAAATCCTGTTGCTCGTCGAGTTGCTGATTGAGTTTGATATTTTCTTTTTCGATTTCATCCCGCTGAAGGACAATGTTACTCAAATCTTTTTTCCTTTGTTCAGAAAATCTCCTCAAATATTCCGAACGGATAAGCGATTGGTTGAACGACTTCGAGGCGAGCAGTAACTCCAAATCGTGCGAACGTCCATACTTGTAGAGCCGCGTAACATACTTTGCGTATTGCTGTTTGAGTGAGGTGAGTTGCTTCGTCAAAGAACGAATCGAGCGGCGTGTTGCTTCAATGTCGTTTTCCAAATCACGTTCTTTTTTGTGCAGCGCTTTGATGAGTTTTCTGATGAGATTCGCCTGCCTGTCATACTGGTCGAGAAGGTCAAGTGTTGCCTTTTCTTTCTTCTCCTTCTCCTGAATTTTCTTTTCGATTTGTTCTATTTCCCGACGGAGTTTGTTCAGGTCGGATTGACTGGATTGAATGTCGGTCTGCGCTGATGCGAAACAGACAACCATCAACATCAAAACAACGAACAATGAATAAGACTTCACTTCCGAATTACCTTCACATGTTCAGGGAGCGTGAACGAACAATCCACCTCTTCATTGATTTCTACTTTTCTATAGACAAGCGAAATACTTCGTCCGTCATCGGGAAAAGATATTTTCAGAACAGACGGCGTGGAGACATCACTTCCCGCCGTGATGCGCGATGCTTCCGCTTTGTACAGCACTTTATCCTCACTATCCTTCACCAAATAATCTGTGATGATAAATGTTTCTGCATCAATCCTATACTCGATTGTTTTTCCATTTCGATAAAATGCCATCAGATATTCTTCTTCGGTTTTGGAAAAGCGAATCATTGAATCAGTAATGATGGGAAATGCGCCGGTGAACGCATCGAGAATCTGTTCGACCGGAAGAGCGACATGAAGAATCGAAAGTAATGAAGAGGAATCGGGCGAGCCGACAACTGCCTGATTCTCCAATGCGCTGTAAAATTGAAAAAAAGTTTTCGTGAGTGAAAGTGTTCCGACATGAATCCCGAACGGTCCCCGAATCTCAAGCAACAGCGAATCGGGCTTCTTCAGTGAAAGTTGAAACGCTCCGCTGTTGGAAAGTTCGGGACTGTCAACTGAAATGTTGCCGCTCGATTGCAACGTGCGAACCGAATTGTTTCGTTCAATGACACGCTGAAACACTTCCTCAGCGGTTATCGGCTGACTTGTTGTCTCTTTCATGACGGGACGCGGCGCACACTGAAACAAAACGAAAGAAAAATTACACAGGAGAATCCATCGGAACAGCCTCACAATTCTCCCCTCTGAATTTTGTCCTTCAACACCTGATTGTTGCTGTCGAGGTCGAGCGCTTTCTTCCAATACTCCTGCGCTTTTTCTTTTTGATTCATCTTTGCATAGACATCGCCCAAATGCTCGAAGACGACTGCGCTGTTGGTTCCAAGGTCAATCGCTTTTTTGATGTATCGCTCGGCTTCTTCATAATTTCCGAGACGGAAATAAATCCATCCCATGCTATCGAGATACGACTGGTTATTCGGTTGTTGTTCGAGCGCTTTTTTCAACATCGTTTCAGCGCGCTCCAACTGTTCGTTACGGTCGGCAAGACTGTAACCGTAATTATTCAGCACAAGAGAATTATTGGGACTGAGTCGCAACGCCCGTTCGTACATCGTGTCGGAATCGGGATGGCGTTTCAGTTCATCATACACAAGTCCGAGCGCGCTTAATGCATCGGCATTTTTCGGATTGATGGCGATGGCGCGTTCGAGAGCAAGCGCGGCATCGGTCGGACGTTTCAATCGCTGTAATGTCAATCCGTAAATAAACTCAACACGGAATTCTTCCTTGACATTCTTCTTCGCTTCTTCCAAAACATCGAGCGCTTTTTGCAATTCTCCTTTATCAAACCACACGGAGGCAACGCCAACCCAACCGTCGGCATTCCACTTTGCCAATTCAGTTACTTTTTTGAAATAGACAACCGATATCGAATCTTCCCGTTTCACATTGGCAATCGCTCCGAGAAACCAATACGGTCGCCAATCGTCCGGGTACTGTTTCAACATTCCCTGAAACATTTCTTCCGCCAAAGGAATGACGACAGAATCGCGCTCGACAAACGTGATGAACACTTTTCCGAATTCAAGTTGGTCATCAATTGAAAGCGTATCACGGGTGATGAGGGAATCGAACTGTTCCTGCGCTTTTGCATAATCGCGCTTCACGAGATACGCGTGCGCAATGGAAGCGCGCAACACGACATTTTCCGGATGAAGTTCGACAAGTTCATCAAACAAACTCAGCGCGGCATCTACGCTGTCCATCTCCATGTACAAATCGCCGAGCGATTTTTTTATTTCAAAATTTGCATGATTGAGCGCCAACATTCCTTTCATCGCCTCTGCCGCTTTGGGGAGATTCCCGAGCGCACTGTACAACTGCACCATTTGAATATAGATATGGTCGTCCGGTCCGAAACGTTCCAAAATCTGCTCGCACACTTCCAGAGATTTCAATGGCGCAATGTATAACATCACTTGAGCATAATTGTACCACGATTTTTTCCGTGTAGAATCTTGCTGAATAATGGTTTCGATTTGTTTTGCTGCCTCATTCAACTGTGAAACATCCATGTAAATTTCTGCAAGTATTTCGCGGTACTCGATATTCTTCGGCTCCAACCGGACTGCATTGTGTGCGGCTTCGAGCGCCTGCTCGTGCTTGCCGAGTAAAGCATAATCTTTTGCAAGCGCGAAGTAAATTGCCGGCTCTTCAAAAAAGCGGAGAGCGTCCTGATACTCCAAAATTGCGGCTGCGTATTCTTCCCGCTGGTCGAGCAGTTGACCGTTGAGATACCGTTCAAGCGCGGCGTCCCGCAGTTCCGTTTTTCGTTCCGTATCTTCCTGAGTTTGTTGAGAGGAGGAGCATCCCGCGATTGCAAACGCAACGAGGATAATGAAACTCCATTGTGTGATGTGTTTGAACATGTTTTTGTGATTCATTTCGGAAAAAATATACCAATTTGAGGAGTGAATCACAAGGTTTTCCGATGTCGGGGTTTTGTTCAATAGTCAGGATTCCTCTGTTACCATTCACAACAATCATTATTCTGTGGAATCAGTTTGTAAGACCGGATTCCACAAACAAAAACTGCCCGAAGGTTTTTGAGTAGTGGAATCTATTTCGTAAGTTTGAACAAAATTATGAACAACAGATGTCCGCTATGTGGAGGAACAAAAGAAAAGGGGAATACCACCTTCACAGTAGATTACACAACTGGTGTGATTGTAGTGCGTAATGTCCCCGCCTTAGTTTGCTCGCAATGTGGTGAAGAATGGATTGATAACAACACCTCGACCCAATTAGAAGAAATAACACGAGACGCGCGCACTGCTATGAAGCAAGTCGAAGTGCTCGATTTTACGGCTGTAGCCGTGGCGTGAATTTTAGATAACCTGATTTCTAAAACGAAAACCAAAAACCAATTAACCAATAACTATTTAACAAGTAACTAAAAAATATCGCGTAGCCACGGCTAACCGTAAAACCATTTTTATCATGAATACTATGCAAAGTTGAAGATGCTTGGCTTTATGGTTCATCGGGATATGGTAGAAGATTTGTTGAAAATGACAACCAAATAACTTCATTTTTTCTCTTCTTGCAGGGACAGGTTTTTCTCAAAACCTGTCCCTTTTTTGTTTTATTTTACTGAACTTCTCAACAGTGAGAAAGACCCTGAATATCTTTTAAAAGCCTGAAAAATTCTGGAGCATCCTGACACGTTTACAAGGGTAACACAAACTTTCGGACTGTTTTGCTGGCTCACTTCTTGCTCAACTCAAAATGGATTTATGCACGAAATGTCTGTCGCTCAAAATATTCTCAGCATCATTCAACACCAACTTTCTGAAGAACAGATGCGAAACGCTTTGCTCATTCATTTGCGGATTGGCGATGCGGCAGGCATTGTTCCGGAATCTCTTGAATTTTGTTTCAACGCGATAACGGCTGAATCTCCTCTCCACTCTGCCACACTTTCCATCGAACGTATTCCGCTTCAACTTCATTGCAATACGTGTAACACAGACTCAATTTCAGAATCAGGAATGTTTCTCTGTCAACAATGCGGAGCGAGTGATATCAACGTCATTGCAGGAACAGAATTACAACTTGTTGACATCGAACTGAATGACGCAATCGAGGAGTCGGCATGAGCGTCATTACCATCGAGCGGAAAATTCTTGAGAAGAACGATGAGATTGCAGGACGCAACCGCGCGCTGTTTGCCGAGCATGGATTGCTCGTGTTGAATGTTGTCAGTTCTCCCGGATCCGGCAAGACAAGCATCCTCGAACGAACGATTGAACAATTGCGCGGCAACATTTCTCTCGCTGTGATTGAAGGAGACGTACAGACTGATATTGACGCACAACGGGTCAGTCGTCTCGGTGTTCCTGCCGTGCAGATTGTTACACGCGGCGGATGTCATCTCGAAGCAAATCTTGTTCACGACGCGTTACAGAACATCAATCTTTCAGCAATCAATCTTTTAATTATCGAAAACGTCGGTAACCTTGTTTGTCCCGCTAATTATGACTTAGGCGAAACGATGAAAGTTGTCGTCATCAGCACAACGGAAGGGGATGATAAACCGCTCAAGTACCCGAATATGTTTCGTTACGCTTCTGTCCTTATTATCAATAAAATTGATTTGCTTCCGTACGTGAACTGCAACATCGAACAACTGAAACAGAACGCACTCTCCGTCAATCCAAACTTACGTGTGTTTGAAACTTCCTGCACAACAGGTGCGGGAATTCAATCATGGTGCGAATGGCTTCTTCAACAAACAGGTCAGAAATGAAAAGCCGTTGCAAGATTTCGATTCGAGGAGCGGTGCAAGGCGTTGGATTTCGCCCGTTCATCTTCCGGCTTGCAACAGAACTTGGTGTAACCGGTTGGGTGCTAAACTCTTCGCAAGGAGTTTTTATCGAAGCAGAGGGAGAGAAAACATTGCTTGATTCTTTTTTGTTAAGAATTGAAAAAGAAAAGCCGCCGCTTTCCTTCATTCAAAGTTTTGAATCTTCGTTTCTCGATATTGTTGGCTACGAACAGTTTGAAATCCGGCAGAGCGAAAGCAATGGAAAAATCTCCGCGCTTGTGTTGCCTGATATTGCTACATGTCCTGATTGTGTGAAGGAAATTTTTGACCCATCGAACCGTCGCTACCTCTATCCGTTCACAAACTGCACGAACTGCGGACCACGTTTCTCCATCATCGAAGCATTGCCGTACGACAGGCACAACACAACAATGAAGAACTTTGAAATGTGCGATGACTGCCGGTTCGAGTACAACAATCCGCTCGACAGAAGATTTCATGCACAACCGAACGCCTGTCCCAAGTGCGGTCCACATCTGGAATTGTGGAACGAAAAAGGCAATATTCTTTCAACTCATCATCAGGCATTATTGCAAACGGCAGAAGCAATTCGCGCCGGAAAGATTGTCGCTCTCAAAGGGCTTGGCGGATTCCATCTCATCGTAGATGCACGAAATGAAGATGCTATTGTTCGGCTCCGTCAGCGAAAACACCGGGAAGAAAAATCCTTTGCTCTCATGTTTCCGTCGCTCGAATCAATCAAAGAAGTGTGTATTGTATCCGAACTTGAAGAACGCCTCCTTCTTTCACCTGAATCTCCAGTTGTGCTATTGAAATTAATTCACCACGGAATACACGGATCTAATAGATTTTCACAGATTCAACAATCTCCATCAACCCATATCACACAACCCAAATCTCACATCGCTTCAGGTGTCGCTCCACGCAATCCCTACCTCGGTGTAATGCTTCCCTACACTCCTCTTCACCATCTACTTTTGAGCGAGTTAGGATTTCCTGTTGTCGCCACAAGCGGCAATCTTTCCGATGAACCTATTTGTATTGATGAACATGAAGCATTGAAACGATTGCAAGAAATTGCCGATGTCTTCTTCGTTCACAATCGTCCCATCAAACGACATGTGGATGATTCTGTTGTTCGGGTGATGTTGGGACGTGAATTGGTGATGAGACGTGCACGTGGTTACGCGCCTCTCCCCATCCAATGTCATTCTGAATCCCCGATTCCTGCCCGTCCGGCAGGCGGGTATCGGGGTGAGGAATCTCATTCACTGATAGCTGTCGGCGCTCATCTGAAAAACACCGTCGCTATTACATCAGGTGAAAACGTATTCATCAGCCAGCACATCGGCGATTTGGAAACGAAAGAATCATTCTATGCTTTCAAGAATGTCATTCAAGATTTTCAAATGCTGTACGATATTCATCCCGAAACTATCGTTTGCGACCTGCACCCTGATTACCTCTCAACCAAATATGCTCATCAAACTTGCAACCTGCAACCGGAAACCGGAAACCGAAAACTGGAAACCATTCAACACCATTACGCCCACATCGCTTCCTGCATGGCAGAAAACCAACTCGACGGACAAGTGCTTGGCGTTTCGTGGGATGGGACGGGTTTCGGAACCGATGGAACAATCTGGGGCGGCGAATTTTTGTTGACGAATGAAACATCGTTCGAACGCGTTGCAACATTCAGAGCGTTTCCACTTCCCGGCGGCGAGAAAGCAATCAAAGAACCGAGACGAACTGCGCTCGGCTTACTGTACGAAATGTATGGCAGTGATATTTTCTCAAAACAAAAAACTCCATCAATCCATTCTCCACTACTCCAATCATTCGACAAGGATGAACTTTCTCTTCTTCAAACAATGCTTGAAAAAAACATCAACTGCACGGCAACGTCGAGTGTTGGTCGTCTCTTTGATTCTGTCGCATCGCTGATTGGCGTTCGGCAACGAGTGAATTTTGAAGGGCAAGCGGCGATGGAACTGGAGTTTCTCACGGATGGAATTCTGACAGTTGAACATTATGAATTTCGAATTTCGGATTGCCAATTGCGAAATAAGAATCAATTCGAAATTGGCAATCCGCAATCCGCAATCCGAGTTGATTGGAAACCAATGATTGAAAACATTCTGAGCGACATTGAGGAGAACGAATCCAGGGAAATCATCTCCGCAAGGTTTCACAACACGCTGACAGAAATTATTATCGAAGTTGCAAAGCGAATCGGAGAAGAACGGGTCGTGTTGAGCGGTGGATGTTTTCAGAATAAATATCTGACAGAAAGAACGGTGACACGGTTACGTCAAGAAGGCTTTCATCCATACTGGCATCAGCGCGTGCCAACGAACGACGGAGGCATCGCGCTCGGACAAGTGTACGCGGCAATGCGGTTGCAAAGAACACAGGATTTACAACATCAGAAACAACTTGAAGAAACGATTGTATGAATTTACTCACAGGACAAATTGAAGAAATCTATATCGAGAACGGGACTACGTACGGCAGGGTAAACGTCAACGGAGCGTATAAGCGGGTGCCGTTATTTTTCCTTCTCGAGGCAAAGGTCGGCGACACGGTTTTAATTGAAGCGGGCGTCGGCATATCCATTTATCAGGAAGAAACAGAAACTGACTATGTGTTTAGCGATACCGGGAAAAGTCGTCTCAATTGAACGCGAGCGTTCTCCGCTCATGGGAACGGTGAACTTCGGCGGCATTCAAAAACAGGTCTGCCTCGACCTCGTCCCTGACGTGCGGCTCGGCGAGTATGTCATCGTCCACGTCGGCTTCGCCATCAGCAAGATGGATGAACACGAAGCGCAGGAAACGTTAAAACTGTTTGAAGAGATTGATGGATTGGATGAATTGAGGATTTCTGATGGATAAAAATATATCGGTATAACAAAAAATATCAATCGTCACTCTGACGAAATAGTACTTTTTTCACAACAAACAAAAGAACAACATGAACCACACAACTACACTACCAAAACCAACACCATTTTCACTGAACGCACGACGCGGCGTGTACTACAATATCGCCGACGTAATGTCATCGTTCGACTCACTTCTGCCAAACGACGAACTTCAATTCTTCGAGCAGGTTGATTGCATGTATCGAACGATGTGCAGCATCCTTTTCAATTTTGTTCCAACCTCCGGGCATCCCGGGGGAAGTATTTCTTCGGGGCGGGCAGTCGAGATGCTTCTCTATCGAACAATGGATTACGATTTTTCTCAGCCGGACAATAACACAGCCGACATGATTTCGTACGCCGCCGGACATAAAGCAATGGGTTTGTATGCGATGTGGGCATTGAGAAACGAACTTGTTCGATTGGGCAATCCATCGTTGCTAGCAGACGAAAAACGGCAACTCCGTTTGGAAGATTTACTCGGCTTCAGGAGAAACCCGACGAACGAAACTCCGCTCTTCAAAAAACATAACGCGAAGGCGCTCGACGGACATCCGACATGCGCAACTCCGTTCATCAAGATTGCGACCGGGGCGAGCGGCGTCGGTGTTCCCGCGTCATTCGGACTTGCACTTGGCGCGCTCGATATGTACCCAAACAATCCACCGAATGTTCATGTGCTGGAAGGCGAAGGCGGAATGACACCCGGTCGTGTGCATGAAGCAATCTCATCAGCTGCGACATCTCAACTCTTCAACGCGTTCCTGCATATTGATTGGAATCAGGCATCAATTGATTCAAACCGTGTGTGCCGCGAAGACGGCGCGGTTGGCGATTATGTTCAATGGAATCCTGCCGAGTTGTGTTACGTGCATGATTGGAATGTCATCTACGTTCCGGATGGACATGACTTCAAACAAATCGCGGCGGCACAACGATTAGCACTGTCACTCGAAACGAAACAACCGACGGCGATTATTTATCGAACAACAAAAGGCTGGAAGTACGGCGTTGAAGGACGCGATTCGCATGGAGCGGGACATAAATTTGCCTCGGACGGATTTTACAATTCGCTGAAAGAATTCGAGCAAATGTTCAACGTTCAGTTTCCGCGATTCACAGGCGATGCTACTCCGGCACGAGTTGAGGAAAATTATTTTGAGTCGTTGATGATGATTCGGAAGGTTCTGGAGAACAACCCTCAACTGACAAAAACTGCCGGAATAAAAATCTTTGAAGCAAAAGAACGGCTGACTAAATCGCAACGAACGATTCGTGCTGAAGCGCCTTCACTTGGCTCGCTTTACACGAACAAAGAAATTGATGCGAACATCATCCCCGACGAATTGAAATTCTCCCCCGGAAGTTCTATCACCCTACGTGAAGTTCTCGGCAAAGCGATGAACATCCTCAACAAGAAAACGAACGGCGCATTCCTCGCCTCGGCGGCGGATTTGCTCGGCTCGACAAGCGTCAATCAGGTAAACAACGGATTCGCACCGGGATTTTTCAATGCAACATCGAATCCGAACTCGCGGCTGATTTCCATCGGCGGAATTTGTGAAGATGCGATGGGCGCAATGATGGCAGGAGTTGCAAGTTACGGTTCACACATCGGAGTGACATCATCGTATAGCGCGTTCATTGCCGCGCTTGAACATGTTCCGGCGCGACTGCATGGCATCGGACTTCAGGCGCGGGAGAGCGTAACCGGCGAACCGTACAACACATGGATTATGGTGAACGCACACGCGGGAGTAAAAACCGGTGAAGACGGACCAACGCACGCCGACCCGCAAGCGTTGCAACTGTTACAGGAATGTTTCCCCGATAGAGTGTGCATTACGCTCACACCCTGGGACCCGCAGGAGATGTGGACGTTACTTGTCGCCGCGCTGAAACTCCGTCCGGCAATTCTCGCTCCGTTTGTAACGCGCCCGCCGGAAAAAATAATTGACCGGGCTGCGTTCAAACTTCCTCCGGTTCAGGAAGCGGCAAAAGGTGTCTATGCTATTCGCACTGCTGATACAACTTCAAAACAACATAACGGTACTGTTGTTCTGCAAGGAAACGGTGTGGCGAGCATCTTCATCAACGAAGTCTTGCAGAAATTA
Organism: Ignavibacteriota bacterium; assembly: GCA_016212665.1. NCBI lineage: Bacteria > Pseudomonadati > Ignavibacteriota > Ignavibacteriota bacterium. Next base: position 76,931 of record JACREZ010000039.1, on the reverse strand, counting down.
GAACAAGAAGGTTTGAATCTCAATATTTATTACATTAGCAGCGTTGAATTGTTCAAGATGTTGCCAGCCAATGAACAGGAAAGAATCTTCCCCGAAGCGCTGACGTACGAAGCGATGGGCATTACCGATTTCACCATGCCGACGATGCACCAGTGGATACGAAGCAATGAAGGAATGAAACGTTCACTCCACTCGTTCCGCGGGGGACATTATCTCGGAAGCGGCGCGGCGGCGAAAGTATTGGAAGAAGCGGGCGTTCACGGTGCGGGACAATTCAAAGCAATTAAGGAATACGCGGCAATGATGGAAAAGCGAACCCAATAACAACGAGTACTCCTGAAAGGTAAATGAAATTCATTGATGAATACAGAAACGCAGGTGCGGCGCAGGCAATCGCAAGCGCGATTGCCTCCCTCACCACGCGCCCGTGGACAATCATGGAAATCTGCGGCGGACAAACGCACACGATTGTGAAGTATGGAATCGAGTCGTTACTGCCGAAAGAAATTTCACTCGTTCACGGACCGGGCTGTCCGGTCTGTGTTACTCCGATTGAGATGATTGACAAAGCAATCGCCATCGCTTCCATGCCTGATGTTATCCTCACTTCGTTCGGCGATATGCTTCGCGTTCCCGGTTCACAAAAAGATTTACTCACCGTCAAAGCGGAAGGCGGAACGGTTCGCATTGTGTATTCGCCGCTCGATGCTCTAACCATCGCTCAGAAAAATCCTGACAAACAGGTAGTCTTTTTTGCTGTCGGGTTTGAAACAACCGCGCCCGCAAATGCGATGGCGGTGTATCAGGCAAAGCGGCTTGGTATCAACAACTTTTCGATTCTCTGCTCGCATGTTCTCGTCCCTCCTGCGATTGAAGCGATTCTCTCCTCACCGCAGAATCTTGTCCGGGGATTTCTCGCGGCGGGACATGTTTGCACGGTCATGGGGTACGAAGAATATATTCCTCTTTCAAAAAAGTATCGCGTCCCAATTGTTGTTACCGGCTTTGAACCGGTGGATATTCTTCAGGGAATTTATATGACAATCAAACAACTGGAAGAAGGGTGTTGCGAAGTGGAAAATCAATATGCCCGCGCTGTTCGCCGCGAGGGAAACATTCCTGCAAAACAACTCCTCGAAGAAGTGTTTGAAACAACAGACAGAAAGTGGCGCGGAATCGGAGAAATTCCGGTAAGTGGTTACAAACTCAGGGCGGAGTATGAAGCGTTTGATGCAGAAAAGCGGTTCCGGGTTTCAGGTTCCGGGTTTCAGGAATCTCCGCTTTGCATTGCGGGGATGGTGCTTCAGGGATTGAAGAAACCGCACGAATGTTCCGCGTTCAGAAACGAGTGTACGCCGGAACGACCGCTCGGCGCGCCGATGGTTTCCTCCGAGGGCGCGTGCGCAGCGTATTATCAGTACAAGCCGTTCTTTAAGAATAATTGTTAGAGCATTATTGAACCATCACGGCAGAAAGAACATTCTATGAATAGCACCGCAGTCAATTCATCTTCAGGTCTCGTTGAAGCAATTCAGCATCTTGATGTTCACGACCATTTGTGTCTCATCTATGAAACACAGGAAGAACAATTCAACGCCATAATCCCTTTCATTCAAACCGGGCTGGAACGCAATGAGAAGTGTATTTACATTGCCGATGATAACACTGCCGATATTGTCCTTCAGGCAATGAAGAATCATGGGATTGATGTTCCAGTCGCAACTGCATCCGGGCAACTTCTTGTCGCTAATAAACAGGCGGCATATTTGAAGCATGGATTTTTTGACCCTGACTGGATGATACAGTTTTTGAAAGAGAGTACAACCCTTGCGTTACAAGAAGGCTATTCGGCGTTGAGAGTTACCGGTGAAATGACATGGGTACTCGGAGGCGAAAAGGGCGTGGAGCGGTTGATTGAATACGAAGCAAAATTGAATTACTTTTTCCCTGACCACAAAACTCTTGCAATTTGCCAGTACAACTTGAAACGATTTCGACCTGAATTATTAAAGCAAGTAATTGAAACACATCCCAAGGTTGTTGTCGGCGGTTGGGTGTGCAAGAATTTTTACTATGTCCCGCCCGATGAATTTCTCCATCCCGAACATCCATCGCGGGAAATACGGAGATTGTTAGATAATATTATTGCGCGGGAAGCGTTCGAGAAAACCTTGCAGAGCAACAAGCGCGAATTGGAAAACATTAACGCCCAACTACGAGAGGAAAACAAAAAACGCATCGAGACAGAACTTGAATTACGAAAAACTACGGAGTTGCTTGAGAAAATCTTCTCGACAACTCATCTTTTGATTGCCTACTTAGATACAAGTTTCAATTTTCTCAAAGTCAACCGTGCGTATGCTGAGACGGATAACAACGTCCCGGAATTCTATGTTGGAAAAAATCATTTTGATTTGTTTCCGAATGAGGAAAACAAAGTAATTTTTACAAAAGTGGTACAAACAGGAATTCCACATTATGCAACGGCAAAAACGTTCGAATATGCTTACCATCCGGAACGCGGGGTGTCTCATTGGGATTGGAGTTTACTCCCGGTGTTGGACCCGAACGGAGTTGTCACAAATGTTGTCCTTGTATTGTTGAATGTAACCGAACGAATCCGTGCAGAAGAAGCGCTTGGGAAAAGCGCGGAAGAACTGCGGGCATTTTTCAACCAATCAATTGACGGTTGTTTCTTCATGATGGTAGACGAGCCTGTTCGCTGGGATACTACCGTGGATAAAGAAAAAGCATTGGATTATATTTTCGCTCATCAACGTATCACTCAAATCAACGATGCTATGCTGGAACAATATGGCGCAACACGCGAACAATTTCTACGCCTCTCACCAAATGATTTATTCAAACATGACATTGCTTATGGAAGAAAACTTTGGCGTCAATTTTTTGATGCAGGAAAAATTCGTCTCGAAAGCGATGAACGTAAACTAAATGGAACACAAATGTGGATTGAAGGCGAATATATCGCTCTGTATGATTCCGAAGGAAGAATTACAGGTCAGTTTGGCATTCAACGCGACATCACTGAGCGAAAACGTATCGAAGATGCAATCCGCAAATCGGAGGCGCGCTACCGACAAACATTAGACTGCATGTTAGAGGGTTGCATGCTTATCGGATTTGACTGGACATATTTATATGTGAATGAGATAGCCGCATACCATGGTCATCAAAAACAGGAAGACCTTATCGGGAAAACGATGCTTGAGATGTACCCCGGAGTGGAACACTCTGAAATTTTTACTCATTATCGCCGTTGCATGGAAGAGCGCATTCCTCAACATTTTGAATCGAGTTTCATTTTTCCAAATGGAAGAACAAACTGGTATGAACTGAGCGTTGTTCCCGTCCCCGAAGGAATTTTTGTTCTTTCTCTGGACATTACCGAACGCAAACAAGCGGAAGAATTACTTCACCAGAGTGAAGAAAAATACAGAGACATTGTAACATGGGCTCCCATCGGCATCTATCAATCAACAGTGGACGGAAAATTTATCACCGCCAATGCATGTCTCGCGAAAATGTTAGGCTACGATTCAATCGGGGAATTGATGGAACAACGACTGCCAATAGATGTGTATCTTCATGAATCAGACAGGAAAACTTTTCTTGCACGTTACGACCACTCCGAGAGCGACTCTGTTGCTCACCTTGAAGTTCTGTGGAAAAAGAAAGACGGAACACCGATTTGGGTATCGTTAACCGCACATGCAGTTCGGGACGAACATAACAAAACACGTCTGTACGAAGGATTCGTACAGGACATCAGCGAACGAAAAACGATGGAAGACGAACGAAAAAATTTGGAGGCACAACTCGTCCAGACGCAAAAGTTAGAAGCAATCGGTACACTTGCAAGCGGTATCGCTCACGATTTCAATAATATTCTCGGTATCATTCTTGGATATAATAGTTTACTGAGAAATGCTTCACCCTCGCACGAGTCGATTGAAAAATCAACCGCGGTCATTGAAGGAGCAGTACAACGAGGAGCCGGATTAGTAAAACAAATTCTCACCTTTGCACGGCAGAGCGAGACTCATTTCGGTCCGTTGGATATCAATATCATTTCCAAAGAGATTTCGAAAATGCTGGCAGAAACATTTCCGAAAACGATTGTCATCAGTCTCGAACTCGAAAAAGACCTTCCCACCATCCATGCAGACCCGACACAGGTTCACCAGGTATTGCTGAACATTTGCGTAAATGCCCGCGACGCAATGTCGAGTAGCGGAATGCTGACAATAAAAACAACACGGGTACATTCAAGAGAGATGACACGATATTTCCAAACCGTGCCTGAAGGAACGTACCTTCTTCTGTCTATTTCAGATACCGGTTGCGGGATGAGCGAAGAAACAAAGAGCAGAATCTTCGAGCCGTTCTTCACAACGAAAGAAAAAGGAAAAGGAACCGGACTCGGGCTTTCCGTTGTGTACGGTATTGTGAAAAGCCACAACGGATTTGTCCGGGTTGAAAGTACGTTGGGAAAAGGAACCACATTCTTTTTATATTTTCCGGTGCCGAAAAAAAATGAAGAGCAACGATGTGAAACAAGGAACGCCAATGATACAATCGTCGGTGGAACAGAAACCATATTATTGGTTGAGGACGAACTGACACTCTCCGAACTGACAAAAGCATTTCTCGAAATGTACGGGTACGTCGTACTTACCGCGAAGGATGGTGATGAAGCAATCGAATTGTACCGGCAACGTTCCGGGAGTATTGATATTGTCATCACCGATATGGGCTTGCCGAAACTGACCGGCTTGGAAGTTCTGATTGAAATGAAAAAAATCAACCCGGAAATGAAATTGATTTTTGCAAGCGGCTATATCGAGCCGGAATTGAAATCGCTGATGTTCCGCTCCGGCGCGAAACTCTTTCTTTTCAAACCATACCAGCCGGGTGAGATACTCCAAGCCGTCCGGAACATTCTTGATTCACATTAAGGAACCTGTGAAACAGTTTCAACCTGGAATTAGAAATAACCATGTAACTATTTGAAGATTACCATGAACGACCAACAGAAATCAAAAAAAGAACTACTCGAAGAACTTGATCGCCTGAAGAGACAACTCGACGCAAACGAACACCCTTCGACACGTTCGGACGGAATGGACGCTTCTCACGGGGATGCTTCTACGCATTTGCAAACCCTGATGGAATATTTAGATTCGGGGATTTTATTCGAAAACAAAGAGCGCCGAATCCTCTATGTCAATTCAAAATTTTGTTCCCTGTTTAATATCCCGGTTCCGACAGAAGCGCTGGTGGGAATGGACTGCTCTCAATCGGCAGAGCAAAGCGCAGTGCTTTTCCGCGACCCTACGAAGTTTATCAAACGAATCAAACAATTAATCACAGAGAAAAAAATAGTATTGCATGAAGAACTCGAATTAGCGGACGGAAGAACGTTTGAGCGCGATTATATTCCCCTGAACACGGGAAAAGAACATAATGGCCACCTTTGGCACTACCGCGATATTAGCGAGCAGGTAAACCTCCAGAAATTAGTCAGGGAAAGTGAACAACGATTTAAGATGCTTGCAAATTTTACCCGTGATTGGGAATACTGGATTGCTCCCGACCTTACACTCGTCTTCAATTCTCCTTCAAGCGAGCAGATTACCGGCTACACAGCAGATGAATTTTACCAACGGCCTTCTCTTCTCGAAGAAATTATTCACGAAGAAGACAAACACTTCATGATGAAACATCTACATGAGCATTTGGATGACCCGGAACCCTTCTCTGCCGATTTCCGTATCCGTACAAAAAACGGTGAACTCCGTTGGCTCAGCCATTCCTGCCAACCTATTTGGAGTAAGGATGGAACATGGCTCGGAAGACGTGCAAGCAATCGCGATATCACGCAACGGAAAGAATTTGAACACGCATTACAGGAAAGCGAAACAAAACACAAAGCATTACTCAGCGCCATCCCCGATTGGATTTTTCTTCAAACAAAAGATGGAGTATACTTAGATTATCAAGCGAAGGATATTTCTAACCTTGCGGCGCCGCCGGAGAACTTTATCGGGAAAAATATGTTCACCATATTCCCTCTCTACCTGGCGAAACAATTTGCCCGGCATTTTGAAAATGTTTTTCAATCCAACTCCCTGCAAACACTTGAATATGATTATCATGGAAAAGCCGGATTGGAACATTATGAAGCACGTTCCGTTCCGCTGGATGACCAGCGTGTACTGACAATTGTCAGAAATATCACAGAACGAAAACAGATAGAAATGGCGTTGAAAGAGAGTGAACGAAATCTGAACGAGGCGCAGGCAATTTCACATATCGGAAGTTGGAAATGGGATTTCCAGACAAACAAAGTAAGTTGGTCAGATGAAATGTTCCTTCTCTTCGGCATATCGAAAGAAGAATTTGACGGGAATGTTGAACATGCAATTGAACGAGCCGTTCTCCCGGAAGACAAACCAAAACTTTTCGAAGCGAATAAAAGAGTACGTCAAAATCTAACTCCGGTTCCCCTGGAATACCGGGTAGTTCTCCCGGACGGGAACATACGGATTGTTTTTGCTGAAGGAAAGATGATTCGCGACAAGCACAACTTTATCACCGGCATAGCAGGAACGGTTCAGGATATTACCGAACGAAAAACAATCGAACTTTCACTTCAACGACGCGACCAAATACTCGAAGCAGTCGGGAAATCTGCCGAAGCGTTGGTCAAGTCTCATCTCGTAAACGAAGGAATTCAGGAAACATTAAGAGTACTTGGAGTAGCAACCAATTCCAGCCGTGTTTACATTTTCGAAAACCATCTTGACAAAGAAGAAACTGTTCTCACGAGCCAGCGATTTGAATGGTGCGCCGAAGGAATTGTTCCTCAAATTGATAACCCTGACTTGCAGAACGCCCCACTGGAAGATATTGGTTTCCGTCGTTGGATTGATTCGCTTTCTCAGAACAAACCCATTTATGGAAACATTAAGGAATTTCCTGAAGCGGAACGGGATTTTCTTGCCTTGCAGGAAATCAAATCTATCGTCATCATGCCCATCTACATCGGAACAGTATGGTGGGGTTTCATCGGGTTCGATGAGTGTGTGCAGGAAAGGGAATGGTCTATTGCAGAAATAGAAGCGCTCCATGCCGCCGCAGGAATGTTGGGCGCCGCACTTCAACATCAACAAGCCGAAATCATCCTATCAGAACAGGAACAACAATACAGAACGTTGTTTGACCTCTCCCCCGTCGGAATATTAGTTGAAGATACAAACGGCTTTATACTTCGGGCAAATGCAACTATCTGTCGTTCGCTCGGTTATTCGCTCGATGAATTAGTCGGCGTCCATGTTTCCAAACTTAATCCTCCGGCATTTGTGAATGAAATTGATGAACATACACAGAGAATTCTTTCCGGTGAAACATTAATACACGAAGTCCAAAACATCAAAAAAGACGGGACGCTGTGTTATGTGGAATTATATGAAACTGCCATTACCCTTCCCAATCATGAACCCGGAATTTTAGTTATTGCAAAAGACATAACAGAAAGAAAACAGACGGAAATGAAATTACTAAACTCGGAAATCAGTTACCGGGGATTGTTCGATTCCGTGAGCGATGCAATATACATTCAGGATGTTCAGGGGAAATTTCTCGATGTCAACAGGGGAGCCGAGCAGATGTATGGTTATCCGAAAGAATTCTTTGTCGGCAAAACACCGGAAATTCTTTCCGCCCCGGGAAAAAACGATATGCAAAAAACATTTGAGCATGTTCAAAAAGCATTTCAAGGCAAATCGCAACGGTTCGAGTTTTGGGGAATTCGGAGTAACGGTGAAATTTTCCCGAAGGATGTTGTGTTGAACCCCGGAACGTATTTTGGTCAACCCGTTCTGATTGCGCTCGCACGAGACATTACCGAACGGAAAAGAATGGAAGAAGAACGGGAACAACTCGTGAGCGATTTGCAGGAAGCGATGGCAAGTGTAAAAACGCTCGGCGGGCTACTCCCGATTTGTGCCGGATGTAAGAAAATCCGCGACGACAAAGGATACTGGGAACATGTCGAAAATTACATCATGCAACATACTGCCGCAACATTCACGCATGGCATGTGCCCGGAATGTTCAGATAAATATTTCCCTGAATACCGGCGGATAAAAGAAATGGGTTCAGATAATCAAGCGAAGAATGAATAACATTCTCCTGTATTGGAATTACTTCCCCGATATGAATTTCCAGATTCTTATACATCCATCATGAAAACAGCAATCCGGTTCTCGTTTTTTTTCTGTTTGATGCTTTGTGCCACGTACCGCACACAGGCTGAAAACATTCCCTCCACAGAACCATGGCGTTGGGTCCTTTTCACAACAGAAACAGGATTACCGTCAAATCGTGTTCTCGAAATCATCGAAACACCGGACGGGACACCATGGGCTTCTACAGAATTCGGGTTGGCATGGTACGACGGATATGTTTGGCATACTGTCAGGAACAAGCAAGACACTCTTTCGCCAATGACATATACTTTTCTCTGCAATTCCCGCGGAACTCTCTATATCGAACAAGATGGAAAGTTGTTCTCCGGAAACAAAGAAGGAATTCGTCCGCTACCGGTGTATTACCAGGGGCAACGAATACCTGTTACAAATTCTGTGTATCTCGAAGGATATGGAATTCTTTTTATCCACAATGCAGGTTTATTTCTTCTTCAAGATAGCGTCGCAACTCCTCCTCCTTTTTTTCTAACGGAGTTGAACAACGAAACAATCCTGAATCTGTTCATGGGAAGAAACAACCAACTCTGGATTATTTCTAATACAGGAATGTATTCGTACCATGAAGGACAACTACAAAAAAGATATTCGTTTTCAGGTGAACCGTTTAAAATTTCAAAGTTTATAGAAAATAAAAACGGGTATGGATTGATGAACCTCGTAGGACCTTCTGAGGCAAAAGGAATCTGGGAATGGGAACCTCACGGTGAACCACGGTATGTTCGCGAGATACGCCTCGCTGTGCTGGAATCGTTTGATATTTCGGAAGAGAATAACGCGCTCCTTGCTCAAAGTCAAGGAACGGTCATGCAACGAGTAAATAATAGTTGGTCAGAGATAGCAGTCTATCCTCATCAGATGCACAATATCGTTTCCTTAAAATATCGTTCAAACGGAGATTTATGGATGGGAACGGAACAAGGACTCTACCTCTTCAAAGCATCCTCCCCAAGATGGAAGTTCGTTCGATACCCATCTTCCGGAGCGTGGAATAATGTGAACCAAATTCTCTTCACAAAGGATAGGTCCATCTGGATGGCAACCGAAGAAGGAATCGTCATTCATTCTCCGAACGGTACGCAGAAGTTTATTGATAAAATCGGTTCTCAGAAAATAAAATTTCTTACCGGTCTTGCAGAGGATAGCAAAGGCAACGTTTGGGTCAGCAGCGGTTCGGCATTTGAAGGCGCGTTTCGTTGGGATGGAAGTGCATGGAAACACGTTGATTACAAATCGGGACTTGATGCAGGTTTCATTCATCGAATAAAACAGGACAGGTTTGGAAGATTGTGGTTTTTCGGACTGGAACGTTCCGATGCTGTCAAGCGCAATGTCGAAGTTGAGCCCGGTGCGTATGTTCTCTCAAACGGAAAATTTTTTCAATGGGGAATACAACAAGGATTACCAAGCGGAAGAGTGTATTCTGTAGATGTGGAACAAAACGGAACATTGTGGTTCGGGACATTACACGGAATCAGTAAATGGGTTCCGCACAATGAGAACGCTGACGAAGGAACATGGCAACATTGGGGAAAAGAACAAGGGCTACGATTAGAAAGAATATTCGAGGTCTTCGTTGATAGGAATTACCGGGTATGGTTTTGTGACCAAAATTCAGGACTGGGATATATTGAAAACAATCAACCAAAATATTTTACAACTGCCGACGGATTAGTAAGCAACGCCGTCTGGGAAGTAAAAGAAGATTCGTCGGGAAAACTCTGGGTTTCCACGCGCAGTGGTGTTTCCATTTACGATGGAGAGACATGGTATTCTATTGATGAAAATGATGGTTTAACAAATACGAGATTATGGCCCATTATTCCCACGAAGGATTTTACATATATCGGGACGTATGGAAGCGGTATGGCAATTCTCAATATGAAAGAATTATCTGCTCACGTTCCGAAAATCGTACTCTCTGAACCGCTCTTCCGCGAGAATATTACTCACGTACACTGGAATGTATTCTCCTATTGGGGAGAACAACAGAACAACATGATTGAAACGCGATATCGGCTCGATAATACACATTGGTCGCCGTGGAGTACCATTCGAACCGTTTCGTTGTATGATATTGGTTCCGGTAAACACTCACTTGAAGTTCAAACAAAAAAAATATTTGGAAATGGTCCCACACTGATTGAATCTACCATCATTGATGTTCCATATCCTTATTACCTGCGCCCGTCGTATTACATCCCCTTCGGTATCCTTGCTCTCGCTTTACTCACAGTACGTGTAAAGTATGTCATACAAAAAAAGAAACAAGCGAGCATGTTACGACAATCGGAAGAACGGTACCGCACATTAGCAGAATCGGCGCGAGATGTAATTTTTATTATTGACAGGGACAATCGCGTTCAGTACGTCAACTCGTATGCGTTGAATAATGTGGGATTGCAGGCAGTTGATGTCATTGGAAAACCATGGGAACAAGTCATCCCGTTTCAGCCATCGGAAGAACTCCGCGATAGAGTTGTAACCGCCTTACAAGAAGGCACAACTGTACATTTTGAACATCATACTCAATTTCCAAACTCTTCCTTGTGGTATTCGACACTCCTTACACCGCTCTATAACGAACAAGGGGAAATTATGGGACTCATGGGAATTTCGAGAGATATCACAAAAAGTAAGCAGTCGGAGATGGAAACGAAACTGCTTGTTGAAGAACTCAAAACTGCTCTCACTCAAATAAAAACGCTGAAGGGCTTGTTACCGATTTGTTCCGGCTGTAAGAAAATCCGTGATGACAAAGGATACTGGCAGCAAGTCGATCAATATATTACAAGCCACACAGATGCTACCTTCACGCATGGCATGTGTCCCGACTGTGCAAAAATCTATTTCCCGGATTACAAACCCAAACAGTATAATTCACAATCGTCATAGACAATAATACTCATGAACCCTCACAACTACACATTAGCAAATCCACTTTCACTTTTACTGGAAAAACAACCGAACGAATTTACACGCGAGGATTTACTCCGCGTCATCGAAGAACAACGAATTGAAAAAATTACTTTCCATTATGTTGCGCTCGATGGAAAACTGAAAGAACTAAAACTCCCGATTGCAAACCGGAAGCAAGCAGAACGGATTCTCGCCGATGGCGAACGGGTGGACGGTTCTTCCCTCTTCAAAGGAATGGTGGATGCGTCGCTCTCCGATTTGTATGTCGTGCCGGTGTACAAAACCGCGTTTCTCAATCCGTTCGATTCAACAAGTCTCGATGTTCTCTGCCGTTATCTTACGCGTGATGGAAACTTCGCGCCATTTGCACCCGATACGGTTCTTCACAATGCGGCACGACTATTCAGGAAATCAACCGGGATGGAATTGTACGCACTCGGCGAGTTGGAATTTTTTCTTCTCAGCGACCCGGCATCACGGATTTTTCCTGCAATGAAACAACGCGGGTATCACGCCTCCGCTCCGTTTGTGAAAAGCGGTTCAGTGCTGAATGAAATGGTGCATGAAATTTCAAAAATTACCGGCGCAGTGAAGTATGCGCACAGCGAAGTCGGTTCGGTAGAAAGTGTGGGGAGCGATTTGGATGAAATCAAAAACAAACAGGCGGAACAATTAGAAATCGAATTTCTTCCGTTGCCGGTGGAAGATGCGGCAGATGCGCTTGTACTTGCGCGTTGGCTCATCAGAAATGTTGCATACAACCATGGTTGCGTCGCCACGTTCGCACCGAAATTAGAAGAAGGAGTTGCAGGAAACGGAATGCATGTTCACATCGAGGCGCATAAAAACGGAAAGAATGTCATGACCGAAAAGAATGGGAGCCTTTCTTCCCATGCGAAAAAAATCATCGGCGGACTTTGCACCTACGCCGATTCATTAACCGCATTCGGGAACACGGTCTCTTCCGCCTATCTCCGCCTCGTTCCGAATCAGGAAGCGCCAACAAGGATTTGCTGGAGCGATTTGAACCGAAGCGCGATGATTCGTGTCCCGCTCGGATGGTCAAACGTGCAAGACCTCGCTCATCTGCTCAACCCGAATCAACAGCAAGCGAGGTATGAAAACGACGCACGGCAAACCGTCGAGTTGCGCAGTCCCGACGGGAGCGCGATTATTCATCTTCTTCTTGCAGGAATAACGATGGCGGCACAGTGGGGATTGACCAACAAGAAATCACAGAAAATTGCTGAGCGACTCTACGTCTCCGGTAATATTTTCCAGGACAAAACCTTACTGAATCAACTTCCTGTTCTTCCGAAAAGTTGTGTTGAGTCGTCGCACATTCTTCTTGAAAAAAGAAGTTTGTACGAACGGGAAACCATCTTCCCCAAAAGCATCGTCGAGTATGTAGCAAAAATGTTGCTTGATGAAAACGATGAGAACATGAACAACAAACTCGCCGACCTTCCCGCAGACGACCGGCTCCACGAAACCCGGAAAATCATGCACAAGGATTTACATAAACATTAACTGTTCTTTTACTACATCATTCATTATGACTGACACAACGAAATCAAAACAGGAACTTATCGCGGAACTTGAAGCATCGCAGAAACGGATTGCCGAACTTGAACGCTTCAAACTTCTCATCGAAAAAAACTCTGATGGACTTGCAATGCTTGATGCAACTGCAACCATACTGTACGTCAGCCCCTCCGTTGAATCAATAACAGGTTACAAACCGGCAGAACTTCTGAACACTCTTGCATTTGATTTATTTCATCCTGAAGATGTTCCAAGAAATCTTAAACTGCTTCATGAACTCCTTACTCAGACCGGCGGGTATCTCACCACGCGGTATCGCTTCAAATGCAAAAACGGGGAGTACGTGTGGATAGAGGCAAACGTCACCAACCTTCTTCATGAACCGAGCGTGCGCGCAATTGTTACAAACTTCCGTGATGTGTCATATCAACAGAGAATCGAGCATGAACTTCTTGAAAGCGAACAAAAATACCGGACGTTGGTAGAACGTTCTGCGGATGGAATTGCAATTCACCGTGACGGAAAATTTTTGTATGTGAACGAATCGTTCGTGAAAATGTTGAAGGCGCCCTCTGCCAATGCACTTATCGGAACACCGATTCAACAGGTGATTCATCCCGAATACCGCGAACGTGTCGCACAACGGGTCGAAGCCGCACTCGACCAGGGAATTATCGCTCCCGTCATTGAAGAAGAATTTATTTGTTTCGATGGCTCTCTCCTGCCGGTCGAAGTTATCGGGATTCCCTTCATACTTGAGGGACAGAAAACCATGCAGGTCGTTATCAGAGATATTACCAAGCGAAAACAGACCGAAGCAACCCTTCAAAAAACAGAAGGATTGCTTCATACGCTGATAGAACATGCAGTAACACCGATTTGTGTTACCGGCATAGATGGAATCGTCCAGTTAGCAAACACAGCATGGAAAATAGCATTCGGAGTTGAAGAACCACATGTTGTCGGAAAGCATATTACGCAACTCCTGCCGACAGCGTTCGCCGAGGAATTCCTCCTCTCAAACCAAGAAGTTGTCATTGCAAAAACGTTCCTTGCGTATGACCGTTCCGTTCTGATAAGTTCGGGACGGAAATTTTATCACGTGTATAAATTTCCTCTCGTCAATCAGTTCGGCGAAATAGATGCTATCGGGAATGTAAGTCTTGACATAACGGAATTGCGCATCGCGGAAGAAGAATCAAGAAAATCTGAAAACCGATGGAAAGCAATGTTTACTACGGCAAACGAGGCAATTCTTCTTCTCGATAAACGATTCGATGTCATTGCGTGCAACGAACTTGCTTGCCATTTGTACGGATACCAGGAAAAAGAACTCCTGAAAAAGAATTTGTGGGACCTCTGTTCAGAAGAAACACGCCAACATAGCATTGCGATGATGAGAACCACGACACAGCAAGGAGGTGTCCGGTGGGAAACATTCAATGTAAAAAAAGACGGAACAATCCTCCCTGTTGAAATCAGTTCCGCTCCTCTCTATGTAGATTTTGATATTCAGTATCTCCATATCGTTCGTAATCTCACGGAACGACAAAGAACGGAAGCCGCTCTGAGGGAATCGGAAGAACTCTACCGCTCAATGGTCAGCGCTTCGCCCGATGCTATTGTGATTGTGGATTTGAATTTCATGCTCACGTTCGCGTCGCCGAAAGCGTTTACAGTGTTCGGGTACCCATTCGATTTTGTCATTACCGGTAAAAGTTTGTTCGATTTTCTCCCGTCAAGTGAACATCATATTGTCCGGAGTAGTCTTATCGGGACTCTGAGGAAATTGTATTCCGGTCCCGGTGAACTCCAGGCAAGAAGAGCAGACGGGACAATTTTTGATGTAGAAGCAAATGCGGAAGTGATTTATAATACCAAACAGGAAGCAATCGGCTGGGTGCTTATCCTGCGTGATATTTCAGAACGAAAGCGGTCGGAATCCGAACTTGTCAAACTCCGCAAAGCAGTTGAAAATTCTGAAGACGTTGTTTTCATTACCGATGTTAAGGGAATCATTACGTTCATCAATCCGGCATTTACAAAACTCTATGGCTATCAACAGGAAGAAGTAATTGGAAAAACCACCCCCCGGATACTGAAAAGCGGAAAACTGCAAGATGCCGAGTATCGCGATTTTTGGTTGACACTGTTAAATAAACAAATAGTCAAAAGAGAAATGGTCAACCAAGCAAAAGATGGAACCCTTGTAACTCTGGAAGTATCCATTAGCCCGATACTTGATGAAAACAACTCTTTACTCGGGTTCCTGGCGTTGCAGCGCGATATCACGGGGCGAAAATCACTCGAACAACAATTTCTCCGCACTCAACGATTGGAAAGTCTGGGCATGTTAGCCGGCGGCATAGCACACGATTTAAATAATATCTTCGCGCCTATCTCAATGGCGACGGAACTGATGCGTTACCGTTTTAAGGAACCGGAACACCAGCAAATCATCGATACGATAGCTACGAGTTCCCAACGCGGCGGGGAAATCGTCAAACAAATTCTCACGTTCGCTCGCGGAGTCGGTGGTAAATACGGTTCAATACAAATAAAGCATGTCCTCCGTGATTTATTCGACATGATGAAAGAAACGTTCCCCCGTCTCATTGAAATCAAATCGGACGTTCCAAAAGATTTATGGATGATTCAGGCTGATGTCACACAAATTCATCAGGTGTTGATGAATCTCTGTGTCAATGCCCGCGATGCTATGCCGGACGGTGGTTCACTTTCTTTGAAAGCAGAAAATGTTGTGGTAGATGAAGCCCTCGCTCATGCAAATTTCGGTGCAAGCAGTGGAAATTATGTTATGGTCACCGTACGGGATACCGGCACAGGAATCCCATCTGCAATCATTGATAAAATTTTCGACCCGTTCTTCACCACGAAAGAAGTCGGCAAAGGAACCGGGCTTGGACTCTCCACCGCTCATTCCATTATTCAAAACCATAAAGGTTTTCTCACACTCAAGAGTGAGGTAGGAAAAGGAACTACGTTCAACGTCTATTTCCCGGCAGAATGTGTGACATCTTCTGAAGTTCAGGAAACACGTTCAGAATTACCACAGGGAAACGGCGAAATTATTCTCATCGTAGATGATGAACGTTCAATTCGTGAAGTGACACAACAAATACTGAACCTGTATAATTACATCGCCATCACAGCCAACGACGGCGCAGATGCACTGACACTCTTCAACCAGATGAACGGACAAGTCCACCTTCTTCTTGTTGATATGATGATGCCGGTTATGGATGGGTCGTCAACAATCCGCGCAATCAGAAAAATTAACCCGGAGGTAAAAATTATCGCTTCCAGTGGTTTGCTCACCGATGTTCCCGGCAGTGATACACTCGGCGGACATGTGAACTCGTTCCTGCAAAAACCCTACACTGCAGAAATGCTCCTGAAAACTGTTCATACCATTTTACACTCATAAGGAGCGTGTTGCCGAATACCGAAAAGTGTCATTGCGAGGAGCGAAGCGACGAAGCAATCCCACATTCCGTTTTACTTTCGATAGCGAGATTGCTTCGCTTCGCTCGCAATGACCATTTGGCAACACACTCATAAGAGAAGGAAAGTTTTCATCCCGTATCACAATACCGAAGGAAACCATGAAACAACTCGACTTAAAAACTCAAAATAATTATCCCCCATCCTGTACGAACATAGGCACAAATAGCCAATGGCATGACCTTGTAACTCGTATGTGAACATTTTTTTGAAAAAATCACCATGAACACACAAACACTTATCCGTGAATTTCTTGAAGGTAAACGCTTTGCAATGCCCGGCGTTTCCCGCGACTCAAAACATTTTAGCAGAATGTTGTACAAAGAATTCCTCACACGCGGGTACGAAGTTCTTCCCGTCAATCCATTAGCGACAGAAATTGATGGGAAAAAATGTTATGCACGCATTTCTGAAATTCAACCTCCTGTCGCCGCCGCGTTATTCATGACACCAAAAGGCGGAACATTGCCGCTCCTCCAAGAATGTGCGGAGAGCGGTATCTCATTGGTTTGGTTCTATGGTATTTCAGGAATAAAAGATGTCCATCCTGATGCGATACGCTCTTGCCAACAACTTGGAATCAATCATATTGCAGGATACTGCCCGTTCATGTTTCTCCCGTCTGCTTCGTTCTTCCATCGTTTGCACGGCACGGTGTGGAAGGTACTTGGAAAATATCCACAATAATTTTTTTTGACTAACGATTGAATTTGTTCTTTCAATTCTTTGAAGTACATTCAACCACATGTCGTCGAAACTTACACCAAAAATAATTCTCGAAGGAACACGGCTCACGCTGAAAACAGAAATCGCATTTGCGCTGAACGAACACCCTCGTATCGTCGGACCGAGAAAATACCGATACCATTCGCCTCTTGTTTCCGCTGAGTGGTGCGCGTTCACGAACTTCCCGTGGGGACGCGGTCTCATCAATTTTGAGCCGCATGAAGAATCGCTTGCGATGGAAACGTACGCAACGTGGTTACGATTGTTCGAACTGCAACGATATTATTCATGGATTGTTGACCGCTTTCATCTTTCTACAAAAGCGTATCAACATCAGCGGTACGGAAAGCAGTATGATTTCCGATGGCTCGAAGAACGACTTCTCCCGCTTGGGTTTCATCTTGTCTTCTGCACGCGCTCTGATGAATCGTTCCGTGAAGCGCGTGAACAACGTCTGAAAGTTTCCGGCAAGCCGTCTCAGTACGACAATCTCGAAGTATTCATCAGTGAACAAGAAATGATGCGGCAACTTGTGAATGAGTCCATTCTCCCGAAATTGGAGTTGGATATTTCCGACAACAATATTCACCATGCTACCGAAACTATTGCCGATTGGATGACATCAACCGGCGGGTTGTGGTCAAAGTAATTCATCAATAATCAACTCATGCAGGAACCTGAATCAAAAAAGACAATTCGAACATTCGGTATCGCTTCATTCCTGAATGATTTCGGTTCCGACATCATTTATCCCATTTGGCCCCTCTTTGTAACGTCGGCGCTTGGCGCAAACATGGCAATGCTTGGCTTCATTGATGGTCTGGGCGATGCAATCGTTTCACTCTCTCAGGCATTTGCCGGATATTATTCGGACAAATTACAAAAGCGAAAAGTTTTTGTCTGGGTCGGATATTTGTTCGGCGCAGTTTCAAGAGTCGGATACGCGTTCACTGTATCGTGGCAGATGTTGTTACCGATTCGCGTTCTTGACCGTGCAGGAAAAATTCGGAGCGCACCGCGCGATGCAATCGTCGCCGATGTCTCCGACGAAACCAATCGTGGAAAAAACTTCGGCTACCTGAAGATGATGGACAATCTCGGCGCTGTGTTGGGAATCGTGTTCTGTCTACTCTTTATTGAAATCGGTTACTCAAATCTTTTTCTTCTTGCCGCCATTCCCTCCGTTCTCGGTTCGTTGCTTGTCGTGAAGTCCATTAAGGAAGTCCCCAAAGCGAGAACAACAACATTCAAAGGACTTTCCTTCAAACAACTCGATTCAAATTTCCGCCTGTTTCTTGTTTTGAGTGCGCTCTTTTCCATCGGCTCGTTCAGTTATTCATTTCTCCTTCTCTACACCTTTGATGCCGGATTTGAAAAAGGGGGACTTCCGATTTTGTATTTAATTTTCACTGTCGTAGCGGCATCCTTCTCCATGCCGTTCGGAAAATTATCTGACAGGTTCGGCAGAAAAAATATCCTCTTCGTTTCGTTTTGCTTTTGGACTTTGTGTTGCACCGGATTGTTGTTTCTGAAAACATACTGGGGAATCATCGGATGTTTCATCCTCTATGGTTTACACAAAGCGGCGATTGAACCTGTGCAGAAAACTCTTGTCAGTGAACTTGCACCGCCGGAACTCCGAGCAAGTACGCTCGGGGGATTTCAGATGGTTATCGGGCTATGTGCGTTTCCTTCATCATTTCTTGCAGGATTGTTATGGCAATATATTGATAAAACAACACCGCTCATCCTTGCCATCGTCCTGACACTTCTTTCGCTTGGAATGTTATCTATGGTAAATGAAGTAAAAAGGAAACACTGAACTCCGACTTTATTCGACTTTTGCTTATTTTGAGGAACACAAAAACGTCATATTTCCCTGCCGTTACATTGCTTCTCAAATGCAGAACATCTATATTACGGCAAAGCAATTCTTATTGCTGAAAAGCCAAATGCAAGAAGTTCATATTCATTTAATGAGTAACAAGAAAAAGGGGACCTGACCATGGGACCGGCATATCGAACTGCGTGCATCATTATTATTGTTCTTTGTTTTTTATTCACTCCTGTAGTTTCTCTTTCCTTTCCATTTCAAAATCCCTCACAGTGGGTTCGCTTTTCTACCGATGAAGGATTGCCATCGAACAGGGTACTCGATGTCGCTGAAGCGCCGAACGGTACTGTCTGGGCATTGACCAGTTCAGGCTTGGCATTTTACAATGGATATTTCTGGACTCCTGTTGGAAAACCTCTCGGATTGCATCAGAAACAAATCAATTCATTTTTTATTGATTCAACAGGCAGAGTACTTGCACTCAGTAATGGAAATATCTACATCGGAAACGAGCGTGGATTCACTTTGCATAAACTTCTCCTGCATCAAAAACAATTATTGGTAATGGAACTTGCTCAATACAACAATAACAAGTTTCTTGCAATCCATGAAGACTTTTCTTTGCACGTTTGGGATTACAACTTTTCCCACGCTACTCCATTTACACAACTTCAACATTCCGGCAGTGTGCGAAAAGTCTGGAATACGCGAAGCGGCAACATCTGGATAGCAACAGATAAAGGAGTGTATTCTCTTCGGGACTCCGTCCTAACAAAACAAATTGAAACACCTTCGTTCGGGTTGACTGTTACAACTCTTGCCGAAGATACATTGACAGGTGGAATCATGGGAGTAATCTATCCGGCAGAACAACGCGGACTCTGGGAGTGGAAACCGAATGAACCACCTCGTCATTCTAAAGAAGGAAGAATTGATTTCATCCAGTCGCTCGATGTCTTAGATAAAGCACATCCACTCTATTCGTACATGTCAGGAGAAATTCGGGTTCAAGTGGAAAACAGTTGGAACTCTCTTGAAAATCTTCCCGAACAACTCATCAACATATTGTTCCTGAAATACCGAACATCCGGCGGATTGTGGGTTGGCACAGAATCGGGATTATTTCTCTACACTACCACTACGGCGTTATGGAACTATTGGAAAAAACCTCAGGTCAGCAGGTCAAATAGGATTTCAGAATTGCTCAGTGCGCACGATGGTTCATTTTGGATTGCAACTGATGAGGGGATTGAAATCCGAAAACCCGACGGATCAACCGAAAATATTACTACAATTGCCGGAAGCAGGGCACTATCATTAACAGGATTGGCTGAAGATGAACAAGGAAACATCTGGGTTTCCAGTGGCTCTTCGTTTGAAGGCGCGTATCGCTGGGACGGTTCACAGTGGAAACATTTCGGACGAAACGAAGGCTTATCGGGATTTTTTCATAAAATAAAAAAGGACAAGAAAAATCGTTTGTGGTTTCTCGGCATGGCTAAATATTATGCGGATGAAAAAAACGAACCCGGGGCTTTCCTTTTTGAAAACGGAAAATTTTCTCAGTGGTCAACAAAACAGGGATTGATTAATAATCGTGTCTATGCGTTCGCAGAAGGGACAGACGGAGCGCTCTGGTTTGGAACGAGCGGAGGAATCAGTCGCCGGAAGGATGGAAGTTGGAAACATTGGACGATGAATGAAGGATTGAGGCAAAATAGAACTTTCACTCTCGCGCTTGATCATCAGAACACTCTTTGGTTCAGCGACCAGATGACAGGATTGGGATATTTGAAAGATGATGCCCCTCATTATTTTACTGTTGCCGACGGTTTGATTAGTGATGTAATTTGGGAAATTCACATTGATTCACTGAGCAGAATTTGGATTGCAACAGCAAACGGACTTTCCTGTTATAATAACGGAATTTGGTCGCGGTTTGATGCTACAACCGGACTCAATCCGCTTCGACTCTGGCCCCTTCTTCAGGTTGGAAACAAATTATTTGTCGGAACAATGGGGGGCGGTACTGCAATCCTGAATTTGGACCACGCAAATAAATTACCGCCCGTTGCAATTATCGAACAGCCCGCACGCGTGAACAATTCCTTCCATCTGAAATGGAATGCGTACAGTTTCTGGGGAGAATTGCCATCAAAAAAAATTGAAACACGATACCGGTTAGATGAACATTCGTGGTCAACCTGGAGTATGGAACACCAGCAAATGTTTGTTGACCTTCGACCGGGAAATCATACATTCGCTGTCCAGGCAAAAGGTTTGTTCGGGAATTTTTCTGCCGAGGGTTACTCATTTACTTTTGCTGTTGATTCCCCATACTACTTGAAGCCGCTGTTCTACGTACCAATAATAACGTTGGCTACAGTTTTGTTCATTTTTGGGTTCATATACAACAGGAGAAAAAGAAAACAAGATATATTATTAAAGTTGAACGAAGAACGGTACCGTGCAATCGTTCACGACCAAACAGAATTTATCATCCGGTTTTCACCTGATGGAAAACTCACGTTCGTCAACGATGCCTTTAGCAGAATGGTCAACCAGGAACCGGAAAATCTAAAAGACAAAAACTTATATGAAGTTGTATTTCCATCTATCAAGAAAATATTACAGCATCATGTCGAAGCGTTGAAAATACTCAAACCGGAAAACCCGACATCATCGTTGGAACTTGAATTGTTATTTCCCACCGGAGAAATACGATGGCAATCGTGGGTTGACCGTGCAATCTTCGACAACAACGAAACTCTCATCGAAGTACAGTCGGTCGGCAGAGACATCACAAAGCAAAAACTTGCAGAACTTGGACTGTATCGTCGCGAGGCAATTCTCGAAGCGCTGAGTTTTGCAACAGAACATTTTATGCAGGGAGAATCGTTCAAACAAAGCGTTCAAAATATTCTTGCCAGATTGGGCAAAGCCACTGCTGTCAGTCGTGTCTATATTTTTGAAAATCATGTTGGTGAAAACAATACGCTCCTTACCAGTCAGAAATTTGAATGGGTTTCAGCAGAGACCGAACCTCAGATTGATAACCCGGAATTACAAAATCTTCCACTCATGGAGGCAGGTTTCGAGCGGTGGATAAAACTTCTCTCGAGTGATAACTACGTGTACGGACACATCAGGGAGTTTCCTCAATCCGAGCGCGATATTCTTCAGCAGCAACAGATTCGTTCCATTTGTGTTGTTCCTATTTCCGTCAATCATCAATGGTGGGGGTTCATTGGCTTCGATGATTGTTATACGGAACGCGATTGGTCGTTTGCCGAATTGGAGGCATTGAAATCCGCCGCCAATATCTTCGGAACAGCCATCGAACGAAAAGAGCGGGAGAAAACCGTCAACATGCTCGCTCATGCTATCAAGAGCATCGGTGAATGTGTCTCGATTACCGATAACGAAAACTACATCCTGTTCGTGAACGATGCTTTTTTGAAAACATACGGTTATACTTCTGAAGAACTCATTGGACAAAACATTAGTATCGTCCGTTCAGACAACGCCGTAGTTCCGACTTCTATAATTTTAAAGGCGACACATGAAAACGGCTGGCACGGAGAACTCCTCAACAGAAAAAAGGACGGGACAGAATTCCCGATTTATCTTTCCACCTCAGCAGTACGCGATGAACTCGGCAACCAGATTGCTTTGATTGGTGTGGCTACAGACATCACGCAAAGTAAATTAGTAGAAAAACGATTGCAGGAACAAGCCGCTTTATTGGATATTACAACGGACGCTATCATCGTTATCTCCCTTCAAGGCATCGTGCTGTTTTGGAATAAAGGCGCAGAAAAAATGTACGGGTGGGATTCAAAAGAAGTTCGCGGAAAAGATATGCGTCCCTATATTTTCCGTGAGTATCAATCGGTAACAGAAAGTTCTTTCAAGGATGTGATGCAACGGGGTGAATGGCAGGGAGAAGGAACACAGTTCACAAAAGAAGGAAAACCAATCACCGTCTATAGCCGCTTAGTGTTGATGAAAGATGAACAACAACAGCCATCCGCGATTTTAATTGTCTGCACCGATATTTCCGAGAAGAAGTTGTTGGAATCTCAGTTCCTACGGATGCAACGATTGGAAAGTATCGGGACACTCGCCGGCGGCATCGCTCACGATTTGAATAATGTTCTCTCCCCGATTCTGTTATCGGTGGAACTGCTCAAAGCAAAATTTCCCGGCGAACAAACCCGGAACATTCTTACCACATTAGAATCAAGCGCGAACCGCGGCAAAGAAATTATTAAACAAGTTCTGACATTCGCTCGAGGTATTTCCGGCGAACGGTTTACGCTACAACCGAAGCACGTTATCAAAGAGATGGAACACATCATCAGGGAAACCTTCCCGAAAACACTCCGGCTTGTGCTTGATATTCCAACAGAGTTGTGGACAATCACCGGAGACCCGACACAACTTCATCAGGTGCTGTTGAATCTCTGTGTCAATGCACGCGATGCAATGCCGCAAGGAGGCATCCTCTCGCTTTCCGCTTTCAACGTTGTTATTGATGAAGAATTCAGACGTACCCATATCGAAGCGCACCCCGGTCCGTTTGTTGCGTTCAGGGTTACGGACACCGGAATCGGCATTCCTTCGGAATTGCGCGATATTATTTTCGACCCATTCTTTACAACAAAGGAAGTTGGCAAGGGTACGGGGTTGGGACTTTCCACTGTTCACGCAATTGTGAAAGGACACAACGGATTCGTTACCGTACAAAGTTCCGTTGGCGCCGGTTCAACATTTACCGTTTATCTTCCATCTTCAAATACTCTGGTCACACCGAAGCCAATTGAACCCGGACCTGAATTTATTCACGGAAACGGTGAGTTAATTTTGGTGGTGGATGATGAAGAAGCAATTCTCGATATTGCCTCTCAAACATTGGAATCATCCGGTTACAGAATTCTTACTGCACACGACGGAACTGAAGCGATTAATCTCTACGTGCAACACCGGGAAGAAATACAAATCGTTGTCACCGATATTCTCATGCCGTTCATGGATGGAATAGCGTTGTCTCGTTCACTGAAGCAGATCAATCCCGACGTGAAGATTATCGCCGCAAGCGGTCAGGAAACAGACGCGCAGTTCCTTTTGTCCGAAGGAATCATCGTTGAATCATTCTTACCGAAACCGTTCAGCGCAGACCATCTTGTTTCTGCTATTAATAAAGTTCTCAAAAAAATACAAAGTTTGAAATCGTGAAATGAATGTGCAACAAACAGAAATAAATTTGTCCTGTCCCGTACCCATCGGTGAATACAAACATGTATTACTTGCTCACGGTGGCGGAGGAAAACTCTCTCAACGGTTGATTCACAGTTTCTTTCTTTCACAGTTCAACAATGAATTACTGGAACCGCTTCATGACGGAGCGATACTTTCGGTTGAAGGAACTCGATTGGCTTTCTCGACGGATTCGTATGTCGTCAACCCGATATTTTTTCCGGGAGGAAACATCGGCGAACTCGCCATCTATGGGACAGTAAATGATTTGGCAATGTGCGGCGCGAAACCACTCTATCTTTCTGCCGGATTTATTATCGAAGAAGGATTTTCGATGGAAGAACTCTGGCAAGTTGTCTGTTCGATGAAGAACGCTGCTACGAACGCCGGAGTCACTTTGGTAACAGGCGATACGAAAGTGGTTGAACGCGGTAAGGGGGATAAGATTTTTATAAATACCTCCGGCATTGGTGTGATTGAAAATGGAGTGAACATCAATCCGAAACGTGCAGCAGTGGGAGATAAAATTATTTTGAGCGGAGCGATTGGAATGCATGGTATCGCAATCATGTCGGTACGGGAAGGATTAGAATTTTCATCTCCCGTCATCAGCGATACAGCGCCGTTGAACGGATTAGTTTCCGAAATGCTAAACACGTGCAACGATATTCACGTTCTGCGAGACCCGACACGCGGCGGCGTTGCAAGCGCGCTGAATGAAATTGCCGGAACTGCTAAAGTCGGAATCGTCATCAACGAAAACGATATTCCCGTTCCCGAAGGAGTTCAAGGCGCGTGCGAAATCCTTGGACTTGACCCACTGTACATCGCCAACGAAGGAAAACTCCTCGCGTTTGTTCCTCCCTTTCATGCAGAACGAGTTCTAGAAACGATGAAAAAGAATACGCTTGGAAAAGAAAGTGTCATCATTGGCGAAGTAGTTACCGACCATGCCGGACTTGTCGTGATGAACAGCCGCATCGGCGGGACACGGATTGTGGATATGCTTACGGGTGAGCAATTGCCGAGGATATGTTAGAATCCCTCTATCCTGCTACATTATTTCATTCTTTCAGTAATTTCAATCATGAGTGGCTCATCAAGCCTGAATTCATAATTGTATTGACCTGCTAGAAGATCAAGAGATATTCTGTATTTTGTCGGGGCAAGAGTTATAGATGTATCACTTTCATAATCCCACTCATACGTAATTTCATGCTGACTATTAGGTTGGAGAATTAACGTAGACTTCGTCTCGTCAATCGAACCAGGCTTTGGGTAATGAAATAAAAAATAAGGCGGAGTTGTACCACCTATCGAAAAAGTAAATCTTTGGTGATAGAAAAAGTATAATGTCCTAACTACGTCTGTTGGATTTTTAATTAGAATATTTATTTGAATAGGTTCGTTCAGATGATAAACACTTTTGTTGGTTGAATACTGAACGGTAACACCTCGCCATGGGTTATCTTCTTTGTAAATAGTTTTAGATAAATTCCACAAAACATTACGTAGGTTTCGTATTCTATTAACCGCTACAGATGTTGAATCCATGCCAAAAGAACAGAGATCGATTGATACCATTTTTGCAGAGGTATCATTTATGAGCACTATATGATCATACTGCTGATCTCTGCATCTTGCTTTGATGTAAAAATCTGATTCTGACAAAGTGTCAAAACCGTTAAATAAAGAAATGATTGACTGGTACTCACTATCTGCTAACACTCTGTCAATGGTTGGATAACCAAACCTGCTTGTAGCAACACCGTTTGAATTAACAATCAACACTGTGTCGGTTCTCCCCGAAACTCCTCCATTCATCCAATAAACAATTTTCGGCACTACTTCCGTCCGTAACATTTCATCTGTTACGCCATGACAGGAAAAGGAGCCCATTGCTATTAGAGCTATCAGAAAAAAACTATTGTACTTCATTATCTACATTTTCAATAGTAAGAACAATGTAATCTCTCTTTTATACTATTCAAAATACACAACGTCAGTTTTCAAATGAAAAGGGAGTAATCAAATTCACTCACACTGTCTGCATCATTTCGCCATCCTTCGGTACCGTCCTCACCCAGCAACCGAAATGCTTTAACTCTTCCATACGGCACGACCAGACAAGTTCGCCGTTGTAGATGGTGATGTCGGGACAACCGTCGCACATATTTTGTCCACCGCCCGGCATAAAATCTACCGGCTGAATAATCATCACCGATTGGTAATGCAACCGTTTGAAGATGCTGAACGGATTGGCAAACACAGAACCGAGGTAGTTCTTTGCAACCTTCCTGAGTTTTTTATCAAGCGGAGAAAGGAGAAGCATAGATTTCCCAAGCCGTGTCAATTGCGGCTTCGCGTACGCAAGGTATCTCCCTTTGAAGAGATGATGAAACGTCTGCATGATTTCGAGGAACTTCGGACCGACGTAACCGAAAATGTCCTCTCTCGTTCCAATTCTTCCCGAAAGCAACCACTTGAACGAATCCGCTTTCTCGGTTCCGTTGAGATATGCACATGGAGTGAACTCAGGAAACCGTTCGCGGATTTTACCAACAATTTCCGGCGCTTTCAAATCCACTTTCTTCTGCTCAATGTATGAATAGACAAGCGGACCCATGTCAATCTTTTTTCCACCTGCGTACCAATCGAACGGAAGATTCGGTACGGCGGCACGGTAGAGAATAAACACCATCACTTGCACAATATCAATATGTTTCGCCGCCCAATCCACAAGTTCGGGGACATATTCGAGCGTGTCTTCATACACAGTCGAGTTGAACGCGCAGGAAATTCCGCCGACTTCAGCAAGCATTTCTGCATACTGCAAGCGCAGTTCGTTCAGTTCAACTTCATTTTTGTTTTTCCATTTCGGTCGTCCTTGTTTGCTATCCACGTGAAACGTGAAGCCATAGACTCCGGCTCGTTTCAAATCTTGGAGTAACTCTTTCGTCAACACGTTGCCGTTCGTGTTGATAATTGGTTTGAGTCCCATCTCCGAAACAGTTCGTACGATATCAACGATATGCGGGTGCATGAGCGGGTCGCCGCCGGCAATGGAAATTCCGTCCGCATTTCGCATACGTTGAAACAGTTCCAATTCCTGTTTAACAACATCGAGCGGCTTGTGGCTGTCCTTCACGTTCTCCCGGTAGCATCCGTCGCAGGCGAGATTGCACGCAGAGGTTGGCTCTAACCACGAGATGGCATTATCGGGAAGAGTCCATGGCAAACGATATAATTCGCGATGATTAATAACAGCAGTTGCAGTCATAACAATACTCCTTCATTAGTGATTAAAAAATATTCTTGACGGAAAATGTCTATTACTTTTGTCCGATGCGAATGGCAACGCCATGCTATCGGACACTACGGTTTCACGTGTTAACGTTGAGATAAGAACCGGCGAGCCTGATCATTGCCCGCGAGAGTGAGAGAGTTGATTGCCTGAATATAGCAGGTTTAGGCAATCAATGCAACCTTACCTGCAAATAACCTTGCGCCTGCCTGCGCAGGCATGGAAGGTTTACAATATAGAAAATCAAAAACCTAATAAAACGGAAAGTCCCTCAAAAAGGGGAAACCTTTGCAAGGTTATGTGTTCGAGTAATAATCGCTCATCAACACACCAAGCGCGATGGAGAGCAATTTCGCATCGCTCTTATCTGCTCGTGAAGGAATGAGAATCGGGACGTTTGCGCCTATGATGACATGCGCAAGGCGGAGCCCGGCAAAGTACGTTGTACTTTTTGCAAGGCTGTTTGCAACTTCAATATTGTCGGCAATGAGAATTTCCGCCTTCCCTGCAACGGGTGAACTGAGACGCTTCTCTGCCGCCGCTTCTTCGGAGAGTGCATTATCCAACGCAAACGGTCCGTCCACAATACATCCTTTGATTTGTCCCCGTTCGTTCATCTTCGAAAGTGCAGCGGCATCGAGTGTTGATTGGAGATTCGGCAAAACAAATTCTGTTGCAGAAAGTATGGCAACTTTCGGAACACTATTTCCGAGTGCATGGGCAACCTCAACAGCATTACGAATCAATTCGATTTTGTTTTTCAAATCCGGTGCAAGGGTTATTCCACCATCGGTTATCATAAGGAGTTGATTCGGTCGCCGTTGTGAAAACTCTACGATGAAAATATCGGAAAGAAGTCTGCCCGTTCTCATTCCGGCGCTCTCGCCCAACACTTCCTTCATCATCGTTGAGGTATCAACACCGCCTTTCATGAGAATATCGGCATTCCCTTCTTTTACAAGTTCAATCGAACGGAGTAACGCCTTCATTACTGTCGGTTGATGAACAATCTTGATTCCCGTGTGCAGCGTACCGGGAATATATTTACGGATAACTGCTTCATCACCGACAAGAAGAAATTCCGTCAGGTTGAGTTTGCACGCATCTTCTATGGCAGAAAACGTTTCTTCGTTGTTCGGAAAAACTACGACGACACGTTTGCCGGTAATTGTTAATGCATGTTCAAGCAATTCATTGAAATTATGGAGCATTAGTATTCCTTTAGTTGTTCTTCACCGCGCAGAACCCGGAACGCACCAAGCGCAAGTGATACCATTTCATCTTCACCCGGGAAGATGAGAACAGGAGCAATAAATTTCACCCGTTCTACAATCCATGAAGTCACTAATTCAGAAGTTGCAATCCCGCCCGTCAGAATGATTGCATCGAGATTGCCGTTTAACACTGTTGCCATAGCGCCGATTTCTTTTGCTATTTGATACGCCATCGCCTGCAATGCTTCTCTTGCAGTAGCATCACCGGCGTTCGCTCGCTGTTCCGCTTCAACGACTGAGTTCGTCCCAAGATACGAAACCAATCCACCTTTTCCCATCACAAGTTGCCGGAGTTCCTGTTCAGTGAATTTCTCTGAGTACAAAAGTGAAATGAACGGCTGAAGCGGAAGCCCGCCCGTCCGTTCCGGGGAAAACGGTCCGTCGCTCGATGCATCATTGACATCAACAATTTTTCCGTTGCGAACGGGAGCGATGGAAATTCCACCGCCCAAATGTCCGACGACAAATGACGATTGACTCAACGAAATGTTCAATTGTTCCGAAGCGCGGCGTGCGGCGGCATGAATGTTCAGCGCGTGCGAAAGACTTCTTCGTTTGATGCGGGCATGACCGGAGTAATATGCGAGAGGTTCAAATTCATCCACAGAGACCGGGTCAACGACGAAGGCAGGAATGTTGTACTGTTTTGCAATCTCGAAAGCAAGCGCGCAACCAAGATTCGAAGCATGCTCACCTTGAAAATTCGAGCGCGCATCATCGAGCATTTTTTGATTGACACGATACACGCCACCCTGCAACGGTCGAAGCAACCCACCAATCGCGACGACAGCAGAACATGCTTGTACATGTTCTGCTGTCCATTGTTTGCAAGTTTCTAATCGAAACTCAAATTGTTCCCACACGTGTGAGAACTGTTGCAGTTGTTCTGCTGAATGTCGAAAGGTTTCACTTTCGATAAGACGTTCATCTTCAACGATTGCCACTTTTGTCGAAGTGGAACCGGGATTGATGATGAGAACTGAGTGCGTTGATGACATTCAGTTTACCGTTGTTCGTCAGGCAACTGCTAATTCAGCGTGCGGCTCAGGAACTGCTTGTTTCTGTCCGTTATGCTTCGAAAGCAAGTATTCGTGAATTGCCGCCGCGGCTGTTTTTCCATCGCGCATTGCGAGGATAACAGTTGCACCGCCGCGCGCCAAATCGCCGCCGGCGAAAATTCCTTCGCGGCTTGTCGCCTGAACTTCGTTCACGACGACTGTTCCGCGCTTGCTGACATCCAATCCCTGTGTCGTTTGTTGAATTATCGGATTCGGTTTCTGTCCGATTGCTTCAATCACCGTCTGCACGGGAATTATATATTCCGAACCTTTTACTGCTACAGGTTTACGACGACCCGATTCATCCGGCTCTCCGAGTTCCATTTTCTGACATTCGATTCCGCACACCCAATTATTTGTATCGGAAACAATTCGAATCGGGTTCGTGAGCAGAACGAATTCGATTCCTTCTTCTTCCGCGTGATGAATTTCTTCTTCACGTGCAGGCATTTCTTTGCGCGAGCGGCGATAAATCAAATACGCTTTCTCTGCTCCGAGCCGCTTCGATGTTCGCACAGCATCCATCGCTGTGTTCCCGCCACCGATGACAGCAACCGCTTTGCCATATTTGATTGGCGTATCATGGTTCGGGAAATCGTATGCTTTCATCAAATTGACTCTTGTGAGAAATTCATTTGCAGAATAAACACCGCTTAAACTTTCACCCGGAATTCCCATGAACGTCGGTGTTCCTGCGCCTGTACCGAGAAACACCGCCTTGAATCCCCACTCATCGAAGAGTTCATCAATCGTTGCCGTCCTTCCCACAAGGAAGTTGGTAATAATTTCCACACCGAGGGCTTTGATGCGCTCCGCTTCCATGTCGAGAATATTTCGCGGCAAACGAAACTCCGGAATCCCGTAGCGCAGAACTCCTCCAACGGCATGAAGCGCTTCAAACACTGTCACTTTATAACCGAGTTTAGCAAGTTCCGCCGCGCACGTTAATCCGGAAGGACCGGAACCAACAATAGCAACCTTCTCCTCACGACTATCTTTTATCACTGGCGGAACAAACAGGTTGTGTTGCATTTCATAATCGGCAACGAACCGTTCGAGTTTCCCGATAGCAACCGGTTCATGTTTCTTTCCGAGCGTACAGATTTCTTCGCACTGCGATTCCTGCGGACACACACGCCCGCAAATTGCGGGGAGATAATTCGATTCACGAATCTTGTTCACTGCACCGACAAAATCTTTTTTCAAAATGAATTGAATAAAACTCTTGATGTCAATGCTGACCGGGCAACCGGTCATACACACAGGGTCCTTACATTCAAGACAACGTTGAACTTCCTGCATGGCAAGTTCTTCATTCACGCCGTAGGAAACTTCTTTGAAATTATGTGAGCGCGCTTCCGCATCCTGCTCGATGGAATGTTGACGCGGCAGTTTCATCCGCTCGGATGGTTTCATCGGATTCACGTAGTTCATGACAATGCCTCCTGCAAGCGTACTTGGTCTTGCTCAAATCGTTCAATAGAAATTTTCTCTAAATCAAGATACGTTCTGTTTCTCATAATCAACTCATCAAAATCAACTTGGTGTGCATCAAACTCCGGTCCATCAACGCAGGCGAATTTCATTTGCCCGTCAATGGTTACGCGGCACCCGCCGCACATGCCGGTTCCGTCAACCATGATAGCATTGAGACTGACAAGCGTGTGAACTCCATAATTTTTTGTAAGGTTGGAAACTGCTTTCATCATCGGAAGCGGACCGATTGCATACACCGCTTTAATTCCGAAACCACCTTCAATCAAATCTTTCAGTTGGTCAGTGACAAATCCTTTTCTTCCGTATGTTCCGTCATCAGTCGTAACGAACAACCGGTCGGAAATTTCATACATCTCTTTTTCGAGAATAATAAGTTCTTTATTTCTTGCACCGACGATGGAGTACACAACATTTCCTGCTTCCTTCAGTGCGCGGGTAATCGGGAGAAGTTCTGCCGTTCCAACTCCGCCGCCCACACACGCTACCGCGCCATGATTTTCAATCGGTGTCGGTGAGCCAAGGGGACCGGCAACATCCGTGAGAACATCGCCTGCATTTTTTGTCAGCAGGAGTTTGGTAGTTTTTCCGATTGCCTGTACAATCAGCGTAATAGTTCCGTTTGCCGGGTCGCTATCAACAAGCGTCAACGGAATTCGTTCGCCTGTTTCTGCAACCCTGAGAATAACGAAATTTCCGGGCTGACGTTTTCGCGCGATGAACGGCGCTTTGATAATAAACTTGCCTAACGTCGGGGCAAGAAATTCCTTATGAATAATTGGATACATAGAGTTTGTGTTCGATAGTGATTATTGTCGGAAATAAAATCTAACCTGCCACACTTGTTGGTACGTTCAGCAATGATTCTCTCAACTGTTCGTATTCTTCCTGAGTCAGTACCTTTTTTGCCATCGGGAACAGTACTTCATCTTCTTTCTTGATATGGTTCAGAAGCAACTCGTACAATTGGTCGGATGCCTGAACTAATTCCTTTACGGTTGTCGCGTAAATTCTTCCTTCTTCAATATCTTCCACACATTGCCGGATTCGTGCAAAGAGTTTCCACAATTCACGGTGTTCTTCAAGCATGATACGGACTGGATTTCCCGCATGATGTTCGAGCAACGGAAACAAATATTTTTCCTCCTTCTCGTTATGCGCACGCAGTTCGTTATCAATAAACCGGATTGCTTCACCCAACTTCATAAATGCATCAAAGGAAAAACCGGATTGACTGATATACTTCGTTGCAGTTTGGAGTTGATGAAGATAGTGCACCCCTTCTTCATGTTCTTTAACAAATATTTCGAGTGGGTCATTGATGTGCATAATTTCCCCTGTAGGTAACTCGTTGTTGCTTTTGATGGTTATTCAGAACGGATGGTTGATAAAACATCGCTTAATGCGTATTCATCGTAAACTCATTGATTTGCTTTGTTACTTCGGTCAAATCAATCGGTTTGGAAAACGCTGCATCCACCGACTGGCGAATAAAATCGTGCAGTCGCGGGTTATCGAAAAAGGAGGCATAAAAAATCATAATATGAACACGGGGATTTTCTTTCCGCATTTGTGCAAAACGAAATCTCATTCGGTCGGTCGGCGGTGCATCAACAATTACTAATTCCGGCTTGAAACTTTTCACCATCATCATCATGATTTCCGGTTCCGTCGTCGTGACGATGTTATACTGTTCCTGAAATAACATTCTCAAACTTAAGCACAAATCCATGTCGGGGCTGTACAGAACTATTGTCCTTTTCGCTTCGTTTTTTTTCTTGGTTCGTATTCTTAAACTCATTGTAATACCCAATCTGCTTCTAACTACTCCATATAATGGCAATCATTATGCCATCACAATATCCCCCTCAACCATACGATTTACCGATATTTGCAAAAAATAATGCACTTCTAAATTGTTTATCTATCAAACAAACTACTATGAGATTATTACTTATCAGTTATGAAAGGGAGAGGTTTAGAGGGCTTCACTTTTGAGAAATGAATGTAGTTGAATGCGCTCTGTACAACATTTGGTAGGATAGAAATCCTTTTCCTATCTCCATACGAATGAATCTTCGAACGCCTCCCAAGTAAAACAGTATCAGATAACAGTTAAGTCTGACTGATATTCAAGTCCTTAATACGCCGATACAACGTCGGTAAACTGATTTTCAGTTCCATCGCAGTTTGGTCTTTATCGAAACGATACTTCCGCAAAACAGTAAGAATGTATTGCCGTTCAAAATCACTAAGCGCAGCTTGCAAGGAAGCTTTTTCTCCATGAGCCGTGACCTCAGTCTCCACGTGTAAAAACTCCGGCAAGTCGTTCATGGTGATGAAATCACCGGAACAGAAAATAACGGCGCGCTCGATGATGTTTTCAAGTTCTCGGATTTCCCCTTTCCAATCGTGTTGCATCAACAAACGCATCACTTCATTGTTAACTCCTTTGATATTTTTCCTCATTTCCTTTTTGTATTTATCCACAAAATGCTCGACGAGAAGTGGCACATCAGCACGACGTTCGGAAAGAGAGGGAAGGTGAATTTCAACTACATTCAACCGGTAATACAGGTCTTGTCTGAATCTTCCCGCTTCCACTTCTTTATGAAGTTCGCGATTTGTTGATGCGATGATCCGGACATCTATCGAAACCGGGGTTGACGTTCCAACGGGAGTTATCTCCCTCTGTTCAATTGCACGAAGTAATTTTACCTGAAGAATAAATGGCATCTCGCTGATTTCATCCAGCAACAATGTTCCTCCATCCGCCGCTTTGAAATATCCGATTTTATCAGCCACCGCGCCGGTAAACGAACCTTTTTTATGTCCGAATAACTCGCTTTCAATCAACGTTTCCGGAATCGCCCCGGCATTGACAGCAATAAAGGGCTTTTCATTTCTCCTGCTTGTATAATGAATTGCCCGCGCAACAAGTTCCTTTCCCGTTCCGCTTTTCCCGGAAATTAATACCGTGCTATCCGTCTGAGAAACTTTCTGAATAATATCGAACACTTTCGTCATCTCCGGGCTTTTACCTACAATCTTCGAAAAATCATAGTCCCTGTTCAGTTCTTTTCTCAGATATTGATTTTCCTGCGCGAGTTTTTTGTGTTCTAACAGGCGATGAATTTTCACCAACAACTCATCAAACTCAATGGGCTTCAGAATGTAATCGCTTGCTCCTTTTCTCAGCGCGGCAATTGCTGTTTCGAGCGAACCGTACGCAGTGATAATAACAACCAATGCCTGCGGATTGATGTGCAGAACATGGTCGAGCAATTCGATTCCTTTCATCTCCGGCATTTCCAAATCGGTAATAACCAAATCGTACGACTCGGAAAGCAACTTGTTGTATGCTTCTTTTCCGTTCGCCGCTTCGGTGACAGTAAATCCTTCCTTCTTCAAAATAAATGAGATGGATTCGCGTATGATTTTTTCATCGTCAACAACTAAAATTTTGTCTGCCATTGTTTTTCCTGTTTAACCTAAATCTGAATGAAGCGGAAGCGCTATAGTGAAAGTTGTCCCTTCGCCCGCAGTGCTTTCCACGCTGATATTTCCCTGAAAACTTTTAATAATTCCGTAACTGACCCACAAACCGAGCCCTGTTCCTTCGCCCACTTTTTTTGTTGTGAAAAACGGCTCGAATATTTTCGGAAGTAAATCTTCCGAAATTCCTTTTCCTGTATCTTTGATTGTCACCACGACATGTTCGTTACGGACAAATGAGGCGACGACAATTTCTTTTTGTTTGATTTTCCCGAATCGCTCCGGCGCTTCCGAGTTAATTGCATCAACCGCATTGATGATGATATTGATGAACACCTGCTCAATCTGGTCGGGGACGAGCGGTAATTGCGGAAGATTTGTATCGAGCGAAACCTTGAACGAAACTTCTTTCGCTTTTCTCCCAACGCGCACAATCTCGACCGCTTCGTGCAAACCTTTGTTAATGTCCGTCATCTGCACTTCGTAGGATGAACGGCGCGAGAAATCAACCAAATCGCGGATGATGCGGGAGATGCGCGTAATTTGGCTCTTAATCAGTTCCAACTTTTCCTGCGTGAACTCATCCTGCGTCGTCCGTTGAATCACCTGCACAAGAGAAGAAATCGAAGTCAGAGGATTTCCGACTTCGTGCGCAATTCCTGCCGCAAGCAACCCGATACTTTCCATCTTCTGTGCATGAATGAGTTGTTGCTCCAATTGTTTCTGCTCTGTTATGTCTCGGTGAACACCGAAGTACCCGACAATCTTTCCATCATTGTCAATGATGGGAGAAATCAACAATTGCGTAAACATCGAGTCGCCGTTTCGTCTCCGGTTTTCAATTTCCCCTACCCAGACTTTTCCCGACCTGATAGTCTTCCACATTTTATCCCAGAAAGCCTTCGGGTGTTTTCCGCTTCCGAAAATTTTCGGGTTCCGTCCGAGTAATTCTTCTTTCGAATAACCCGACGCTTTTTCAAACGCCGGGTTGACATAAATCATCTTCCCATCCTGGTCTGTAATTTCGACTGGATTTACCGTGTAGTGTGCAATATTGGAGAACCGCAAGAGGTCGAGTTCCCGGCGTTTCTCTTCGGAAATATCCCGGGCAATCAACACACAATAATATTTTCTCGAACGCCTGTTCGTCGGGTAACGGCGCAATGTCATGTCAACATCAATGGTCACTCCGTCGCAGGAAATCAACTGCGTTTGCGTTTTAATTGTCTTTCCCGTAGCGAAACATTCCTCTACGAGACCGCGCAATTTTGTCTGCTCATCAGAGCAACACAATTCATAAAAAGAAAAATCAAGCAATTGCTTTTCTTCTTTTTTGAATGTTGAACAGGCGTGAAGATTTGCCTCGCATACTGTTCCATCTGAAGAGACGATAAGAATAATATTCGGAGTTAAGTCAAGCAGTTCGCGCGGAATTATTTCCCGCATGGTCACGCGCCGGGCTTTCGTTCGCTGATGGAGAGAAGAACCTTGTGTCTTTGATTCAGTCATGTAGATTATCGTTTCTTGTATCGTTTCGGCTTGATTTGCTCAAATCCGACCTATACTATTGATTTGCGTTGTTAATCTACACAATCCGCGTAAACTTATCAAACAGTTTTCGAATAAAGCGGTTGCGATTTCGGCTTCTCCGAAAGATACGCATCAAAACACATGGCGATGTTTCTCAGGAACAATCGCCCGTCATTCGTAATGATGAGCGCATCCGGTGTGGCAATGAGCAAACCATCTTCTATCAATGGATCCAACTTGAGCAACGAAGAAGCAAAATACGAATCGAACAAAATTCCGAACTGCGATTCCACTTCCGCTTTCTGTAGCGATAAATCACACATGAGTTTCATAATGACATGTTTTCGAATCACATCATCCGTTGTCATCTTGTAACCGACATGCGTTGCAAATTCTCCGTTGCCGATTGCCTGATAATACTCGTCGAGCGTTTTTGCATTTTGCGCGTAGCACGTTCCGAAGTGACTGATAGAGGACATTCCGAGTCCGTACAGAGCCGAACCGGCACGAGTCGAGTATC
This sequence comes from Ignavibacteriota bacterium, assembly GCA_016212665.1. Taxonomy (NCBI): domain Bacteria; kingdom Pseudomonadati; phylum Ignavibacteriota; species Ignavibacteriota bacterium. The sequence goes on along the minus strand of JACREZ010000039.1, from coordinate 40,160 downwards.
CCTGAAAATTTCTCCGGAGCGTTTTCGATTTCTGAGCGAGCGTCAATTCATCATCCGGTTTTGCAAAGTGATCCATCCCGATATACACGTACCCTGCATCGCTCAGTTTATCAATTGTTAATGCGAGAATTCCCAACTTCGTTTCGGGCGAAGGCAAATCTTCGGTGTGAATAAGTTTCTGTTGTTTCTTCAGCCAGGGAACATAGGCAAAATTATAAACGGCAACCCGTTCGGGAGAAATTTCAATCAACTTGTCGAGCGTCTCGGAAAATGATTCGACCGTTTGCAACGGAAGTCCGTATATCAAATCAACATTTAAACTGGAGAATCCCAACTCACGGCTCCATGCAATTGCTTGCCGCGTAATAAACTCGCTCTGATTTCTGTTCACTGCTCTCTGCACCTTCGGATTGAAATCCTGCACACCCAGACTGATGCGATTGAAACCGACATTACGCAACGCCTGAAGATGATTGAATGTCAGTTCACGCGGGTCAACCTCGACGCTGATTTCCGCATCCACATCATAGTGAAACGACTTCATGATATGATTTCCCAACTCCTGAATTTGCATCGGCGCCAGATACGTCGGTGTTCCTCCGCCCCAGTGGAGTTGTACAACCTTTCGTTCATCATTGAGCAACGGAGCAAGGAGGTTTATTTCTTGTTTCAGATGAACAAGATACTCGTCGAGATGTTCGCGGTTACGCGTAATCATCGTCGTACAACCGCAGAAATAGCAGAGCGTATCACAAAACGGAATATGGAAATAGAGAGAAACGCCTGTCCCGTCGGGTTGCTTTTCTACCTGAAATATTTCGGATTGGTATTGTGCGGCGGAGAACTCCGGTTTGAACACCGGCGCGGGGGGGTAACTTGTGTAGCGAGGACCGCTGGTCTCGTATTTCTTAATCAATGTGATTAAATGACTATCCATATCAATAGATACTTTCAGTAGAACGGGTTTTTTCTGATTAGGTGATTTTTCTTCATTGCGAGAGGCTGTCCCAAAAAAGCAACTTCGGAGTTCAGAATTCGTCATTCGATATTCGTTATTTACTCAAATATCAAATGTCGAACAATGAATGTCGAATGATGAAGGACTATTCGGACAACCTCGAAGCAATCTCATCTATGGATGAAATTGCTCTCCATCGAAGGGCAAAGGCTATGCCATAAGAAAACCGGAATAGACCGTGATATTATCAGAAAAGAGTAAACCCGTACTCCCAACATCCTCTCCCTATCATGTTTGAATATTCAGGATGATTTCTTCTCAATTTCGAGAACTTCGGTCATGTTTGTTTGAAAACATCACATCCTCTATTTTATTGATTCACTAATCTTGTGAACTACTTCACTCCGCTTGTGAATCAGTTCATTAGTGTGCTGAAATAGTTCATAAAACAGGTGAACTAAATCATCAAATCACTGAACCAGTTCACTAATCCGGTGAACTAATTCACAAAACTACTGAATTAATTCACAAAACTGATGAACCGGTTCATCAAATTACTGAACCGGTTCACAAAATTTGTGAACTGATTCAGTAAAATGGCTCAAAAACGACAAAATGTAGGGGCTATCCAAAAAGACCGATTGGCGTGTAGCCGCAGACTATACGTCTGCGTTTTTGATGTGGAAACGCAACCATTAAGGTTGCGCCTACGGTGAAATCTAACTTTTGAGACTGCCCCGGTTCAATAATGCTTTCAACCCGTTTATGCTGAAGGGAACTGCAACTTCCTGAGGAGTTCAACAATTGCCGGAAGAATTTCCCCGGATTTTCCAAGTAACACTTCATGAGCGAAATTGCTTAACTCCGTCGGTTCGATATTGATTTCAACAACGAATGCGCCTGAGCGACGGGCAAGAGTCGGGAGCGAGGCGGCGGGGTAAACAACTGCTGATGTCCCCACGACGAAGAAGACATCGGCAAACTCTGCGGCATTGACGCTTGCGTTCCACGCATCCGCCGGAAGGTTCTCACCAAACCACACTACGTCGGGACGAATCAAACCATTGCATGTTGTACAACGAGGCGTAGGTTCATGCAAAAATATTTCTTCGTTGGAGTAGTTTCTCCCGCAACCGATACAATAGTTCCGTTCGATATTTCCATGAAGTTCATGCACAATCGTACTTCCCGCGCGGCGATGAAGATTATCAATATTCTGTGTGATGACTTCAACGCTCTTGAACAACTGTTCCATCTCCACAATTGCATAATGTCCCGCATTCGGCAGAATGTTTTGCATGATGCGTTTGCGGTGTTTGTACCAATCCCATACAAGTTCCGTGTTGCGCATGAACGCATCGAAGTTTGCAAGTTCCTCCGGCTTCATCTTTTTCCAGATGCCATCTTCGCCGCGAAATGTCGGCACTCCACTTTCTGCCGAAATACCCGCGCCGGTGAATACGACAACGCTCTCAGCGAATTGCAATTTGTTTTCAAGTTTTGGTGAGATTGTCATTGGTCAATAGTCATTTGTCATTCGTACTTTATTTAACTGCAAAAATCTAATTAGCAATCAGCATTCAGAAATCTCCTCACCACTCACCATTCACTACTCACGAATGTTAGGAACCAACTCAAGCCGTTTCATTTGCGCCGAGCGAATCACGCTCCAATCGAGCGTTACCGTTCGGTACCCACCGTTGAGCCAGAGCGGAGTTTGGTCGTCGTAGTGCTCGTGGAGCGGCTGGCCCGATTGCCCCAGTTGATTGACCATCAACGCTCGTGCCGGTTGTGCGAGGTCAACAATCTGTCGCATTGACGGAGCGGAAAAAACATTGAACTGCCGGGTGAGTTTATAATCTCCCTTGTTGATTGTCGTTGCCGAACCACCCACAGGAAACGGTCCGACATTGAAGATGACATCGAGCGGCTTCCTCGCTCCAAATGTATGAGCAAACTCGACCCGGTGAATGTTTCCCCATTGCCAGTGTTTCATCTCTGCGCCGAGAAGTTCTTGCAACGTATCAAGCGCTTGTTGGAAACTGAGCCGGAGTATTTCATTTTTTGTTTCGATTTGTTCTGTTGAAATATTGTCGAACCAACGCGAACTATCAGCCGCTAATAACTGACTGCTGACACGATAAGGAATCGCCGAGAAGAAAACGAAATCACTGAACACATCACTGCCAAGTTCATCATCAAACGTGTTGTGAAGAAGTTGCACAAAAAATTCGTTGACGATAGTCGTTGCAATATCGTTCGCCGTACTTCTGTAATCCCAGTTGTGAAGATACTCCAGGGCGGCTTGTATTTGTGTCGTTGTCGTCGAATCGTCCGGAAATGCAGAAAGAATGTGTTGGCAAATCTCGCGGTGATAATATGAAAATACATCTTGCTGTATCAACTTGAAATCTTCGGACGAAGATTTTTCTGCCTCTCTCAACAACTCTTCAATGCGTTGGTAACGTGATGGCGGTTCCCAGAGGGTTGAGAGATAGTACGGATAGGTTTCATCTCCGAGTTTATGGTTTGCACAAACAATGTATCCGCACGACGGATTTATTTCATGCGGCAACTTTTCAAACGGCAGAAATCCTTCCCATTCTGTTATTCCTGTCCAGCCTTCAAACGGAAGCATAGCGTTTCCTTTCGTACGTAGAGGAACTGCAGCGGCTGTCCAGAAAGCAATGTTCCCTTCTACATCAGCATAGACAGCTGTTTGCCCGGGAACAGTAAGTTCCTTCAATCCATGTTCGAACTCGGTAATGTTCGTCGAGCGGTTCATCAGATAAAAACCGTGGAACTCATCGCTCATCTCGTAGCCCGTCCAGCGAATTGCGACGGGATTCTTTTTTATGGAGTCGCCATGTTGAATCGGGAGATTAACATCGTTGATAATCGGTCCGTGATGAGTCGAACGTACGGTCAGCGTCAAACTATCTCCCGATTTTGTTTTGATAATTTCCTCCCGCACTTCCATCGGAAGCAACGAGTTTTTGTAGTGATAAAAATACGGCTTCAACGAATCTTCCCGTTCGATGTAAAAATCAGCATCATCGAGCATTGCATTCGTAAAACCCCATGCAAGCGAATCGTTGTGGCCGATGATAACGAACGGCGAGCCGGGAATTGAAACACCCGCCACATTCCATCCCGGAGCGGTGAGATGAATTTCGTACCACCAATTCGGCGCAGTAACACGAAGGTGCGGGTCGTTCGCGAGAAGCGGTTTCCCGCTCATTGATTTTTCACTGCCGACAACCCATGCATTGCTCGCTCCCGATAAATTTCCAAGATTGAAATAATTTCTGTATGAACGGTTGACATCGAGAAAATCCGTCACGTCTGATTCATCAAGCATAGAAAAAGAGACCGTACTTGGGAACGATTCAGATGTTCCCGGTATGATGTCCTGAAATTTTTCCGGTGAAACCCGGCTTGCAATTTCCGCGTACGTTAAATCTGTCCACCATGCGAAGTTCAATTCCCACGCCATTAACCGGGCAACCAGCAAACTGTGTTGAACAGTCCATGGCTCGGGCTCGAAATTCAACATATCAAACTCGACAGGATATTTTCCCTTGTTCACCTGAATGTACGCGTTGATTCCTTCTGCGTAATCTTCGAGCAATCGTCGCGAGTCGGGATGGAGATTCCGTTCAAGTTTTTCCGCAAGCCGTGCAAAACCGAGTGTGCGGAAAAGTTTATCGTACTTCACCGTTGCTGTATCAAGCAACTCGGAAAGCCTGCCGGAACCGGCACGCCGCGCCAATTCCATTTGCCAAAGCCGGTTTTGTGCGTGTACAAATCCGACCGCAACCATCAAATCATGTTCGGTTTGAGCAGAGATATGCGGAACTCCCCATTCGTCATGAACAATCTCCACCGGTTTTTGGAGAGATGGAAGTTCAATGGTTCCGCCTGTTTGCGGGAAGGATTTGGTAACCAGATAGTAGAAAAAGAAAAACAGCGCGATGCCGATAATAAGAAGTGCAACGGCGCCGCCGAATAATATTTTTGATAATTTGGACATGCGGTTGGAAAGTATCAAACTTTCTCAAAAAGAAAAAAAATCCCGTCCTGAAATGTATCGGGACGGGATTATCTAAGATGTACATTTGAGGGTTTACGTAATCAGAATCTGTAACTTAAGGTTGTCATCAAATTGTTGGTAGTGATTTTTTCTTTCGTTTCCGAAAGAGGATTACCATAAACATCATCATGCCGGTAGTTGATGTGTGAGGTTTCCCAGAAACCATGGGAGAAGCCGATATCAACCATAATCACGTCAGCCAACAACACTCCCAAACCGCCGGTAACAAATTTTTGATTGAACGAAGTCGGGTCGTTTTTGTACGGCGAGGGAATGTATGCAAATCCGCCCCGAAGTCTCAATGAAGTTTCCGGTACGCTGAATTCCAGTCCACCATGTAGATTAAGCGTTGGATGGAAAATTTCTTTAATGTCGCTGTTGAATTGTTCAAGGTACGGGTCGGCATTCGAGAATTTCATCTGTGTCCAATCGGTATATTCAATATCCGCTGCAAGCATGATATCCTCTCCTGCAAGAGAAATACCACCACTGAAGACAAACGGCGTTGTTACATCGTATTCAGTTTTTCCGGCAATTCGGTAATTGTACGAATAATTCCCGTGCGTATCGGGTACATCAAACACGCTCGTTCCATCACTTGCGTATTCTTCCCGAATAGTATATGACGTAGGCAGTTTAATATTAAATCCGATACGAGAGCGAGTGGTAAACTTATACAACATTCCCATACGCATCGTAAAACCAGAAATTTCACCATCGACCGTGTTGATAACATTCCAACGACTCAGAGCGTAATCAGCGCCGTAGCGATTGTACTCATATTTATAGTGTGTATCCGATTCGGCAAAATCTCTATTATAAGTGTAAGAACCGGAGACAAAATTCAATGTACCGCCGAGAAATAAATTTTCTGCCGCTTCAACCGCTCCGCTAACCATCCAATTGTTAAGTCCGCCATCCTCCAGTACTCTTGCGCGTTGTTCAAGACTATCCTGAAGCGGAGTGTTTCCAACTGAATCAACGAGATACAATTCATAGGCTAAGTCACCATCTAACGAAGGAACCATGCTACTGTATGGGTTAAAACCTTTAAACGACAACCCGGTTGTAAAATCAACATTTCTACCGTACCCAAACGCCAGAACTAAACTTCCCTGTTTTGTCGGGAAGGAATAGACGAGTCCTAAATTATTCAGACTGGTTGTGCTGTTGGTAAACGAGGAAGCGTTTCCCTGAAATGTTGCATCGTTCCCGTACGTAAAGTGGGATAATCCGACAGACATTTCATTCCGTTTGATTTGTCCAAGTCCGGCGGGATTCCAGTACGCAGCGGAATAATCGCTGGCAACTCCGGTGTAGGTCATTCCCAAACCAAGCGAGCGGGCGCCGAACCCGGAACCCATCGTGGAAAGTCGAAGCGCATCTTCCGGGTACTGACTGAAAGTGTTTACTACCGCAAACGAAATCATGAACAATGACAAAACTATTCTTGTTATGGTTTTCATAACCAATGTATTCCCTTTGAAAAAATAAATCTAAAAACTATGGGCGACCGCCGCCGCCTCGTGTGTTACTTCCGCGATTTCCACCGGTGTTCTGGTTGCCGCTTGGCGGCGGAGTAGAACGGGGCGCGCTTGGCGTTGTTGATGATGCAGGAGGCGGTGTGTATGAAGGCGTAGTATTTCCCTGGTCATTTCCACGACGAGAACCGCCATCATTGTTGCCTCGATAGGTCGGTGTGTATTTCGGAACATTTGTATTCCCGCGGTCACGTCCGCGTGAAGTTCCGACGCGTGAATCTGTTCCGCGACCTTCGCGTGTTCTGTCATTCGAACGACCGCGATCCACGGTTGCATTTCTTTTTGTTCCTTCGCTGCGAACATTACGCTCTGTCGGTTTGTATGATTCTCTTCTTGAACCGCCGGTAGTGTTTACCGAATTTCCCGGACTTGGCGTACCGATACTTGAGGGGGAATAATATCCATCTCTTCCGCCTCCGTCAAAATCATCACGCGTAGTTTTTCCACGGTCTGTTCCGAAATCACGTCTTCCCCAGGAATATTTATCGGCAGGATAGCGGTAATAATAATTCGGATACCAGCCATACGAATAAGCCGGGTAACAAATATAAGGTGTTCCGCACCAGCCGCCATAATATCCTCCGTAGTAACTATTGTATCCGTAGTAACCGGAATTCCAATATCTGTCATAGTACCATGGATTACTGTACGCGGCGCTGAATGCAGTGGAAGGCCAATAGGATGAAGGATAGTAATAGGAAAAGCCGATACCTGCATGCCAGTTGTAATCATTGTCATGAGAGTACGCATAATCATCGTCATCGTACTCAGAAGATTCCTGGGAATCTCCCGATTCTTTATCCCGGTCATACTCCTGCTCTGATGAAGAATAGTCGCTACGGTCGTAGTCATCGTAATCGCGGGAAGTGCTCAACTGCGTATAACAACCAGAGAGCAGTAAGGCGAGTAAACTGAAAATTGCTAAGTAAATTGTAAATGATGATTTCATAATAAACCCTCGTTATAATAACGTTTGTTAAGTAACAACTGTGATGCCATTACGGTTCTTCATGGCTGAAAGAAATGTAGTCGAAAACGAGTTCAAAAACAACTCTTTTTTCTGTTTTATTAGATGATTGACGCAATGTGTTGTTTATTGAAAACAACCGTGTTGCTTATTCTCTACAAATCAGAAGGATTTGGTGTACTCTATCTGAATTGTCCTGATACCGGCTGAAAAATCCTGTTGATTTTGAATGACATCCTTCAGGTTCACTCCGAGCGAAAACTCTCTTGTCAGACTTGCCCGAAGCCCGATGTTCAGCAAGCCGCGTCCCCTATCTATTCTGTTTGATTGTGCAACAGAAAAGCCGTTGTCATACTCAAGAGTTCCTGAAAAAATGGAAGCAAATGTTTTTTCGAATCCAACAAAAAGGTTAAACGTCCGGTAATCGGTATCTTCAAGGCTGTAATGCATTCCCGCGTGAATACTCAAGTAGCCAAGCAAATTGAAATTCTTACTTGCCACAGCATAGACTCCGACAGATTTTGTCGTGTACCTGTTTGATGAATCAATGAATTTCCCTTTCCCCTGAGAATTGAAACCGAGAACAATTGCCGGGACATAGTACGTTTCCTCTACCGCACGAACTTTCACTGCTACTCCGAGATGCGGATTGAACTGCGCTCTTTGCACACCAATGACATTCGCTCCTCCGTACGCAACTCCGAGCATTAAACGATTGAACAATCCGACATTCGCGCTTGCCAACATTCCACTTTCTTCATAAAATTCAAGTGTGGCAGAAAAATTTCGATGGTACAACATTCCTGCAGTTGGCATATCTACAAGATTCAGTGGTTCGTTTGAGAGCCGAGTTTCTTTCGTGGTTTGAGCGGCTTGCCCGCCTTCGGCGGGTGAAAGCGGTGAGTAAAGTAAAAAATAAAAAATAAAAAGTAACAAAAGATGTGAGATGTGAGATATGAGTGGTGAACGGCAAGAAAAAATTGCATCAAGCATCCAGCATCGAGCATCCATCATCAAATATCTTTCAGGAATCATTTCAAACTTTCTCCCGAAGCGTATCCCACCATCGTGCAATCTTCGGCGCTGTCCAGACTGTGAACAACATGAAGAGCGCTCCGGCAAGTAAATCAATCACATAATGATACCGGAGATACACCGTTGCAACTATCAATAACGAACCGAAGAAATACAAAACATAACGCGATTTGAGTTTATACTTGTTAGCAAAATACAATACAATGAGAGTCATCTGGGTGTGTCCGCTCGGGAAGACATCGCGCTGTGCATGTTTGAACGCGTCGGATATTCCCGGTGGAATGGATTCGCCTGCGTTGATAATGTCACGGGTTATCTGCGTCAGCCACAATCCTGATAGTTCTGTATCGAGCAAGTAAAAATCATGAAGTGTGAACCGCGGACCCACTCCGGGAAACAACAAGTATCCGATGTAGGAAAGATAAAATCCGTACGACATGGTGAATGTAGAGAATGTAAATTTTTTGAAATCTTTTCTCATGTACAGTTCAATGCCGAGCGTCAGCATGATGAAATAGAAACTTGTGTATGCAATCTGCAAGATTTCTGTCAATGCCGGATGAATGAACTGTGCAAGAAACACTGTCGGATCTCCTCCAAACATCCATCGGTCAATTTCAATCAACGCGACGTCAATATCCGGCCGGGCGATGGATTGAATAATGACATGAATTTCTTTGAATGTGAAGAAAATGATTGGAACGGGATACCAATCATGCAACCAACTGATAGACGGGTGATGTGCACGGTAGGAGGAAAATGCAACAATGACGATGCTTGCAACAATATTCGCGGCTATCAGCCAAGAAGCAGTTTCAAAGGGAACAAAGAAAACATCGAGAACAGAAAGAAAAATTGCAAAGAAAATCACCAGAGCATCTACCGGACGCAATGGTTCGATGAAACGCGAGATGTTCATTCAGCGCGAACCGTTAGACAATCCAATGCAACATTGAAGTTGCCATACCGAGGAAAATCGTAATGCCAACGACGTCCTGAAATGCAGTTTCAAACGGACCTGCTGTTATTGCCGGGTCAAACCCCAATCGCTTTGAAAGCATCGGTGTTACCGTTCCGACAAATCCGGAAATATTAATCGAAATCATCATTGAGAGACCGACGACAAATCCGAAGACGGCATTCCCCTGCCAGATTCCCGCAACAATTCCCAGCGCCGCGCCGCAAACGCTTCCGAGAATGAGTGTCGTCTGAAATTGTCGGACGACCGGATGCCACCAGTGGTCAAGTGAAATATGTCCCGTTGCAATACCGCGAACAACTAACGCAGCGGATTGAAGTCCTGTATTTCCCGAGAGAGCGGAAATTATCGGCATAAACGAAGCGAGAAGAATTACCCGGCTAAGTGTTTGGTCAAAATAGTGAACGACCATTCCTGCAAAAAATTCAAGCAAGAGTGTGATGAGAACCCACGGCAGTCGTAGCATAGCAATCTGAGCGGGGGAACGATGCTCAAGTTCTTCAGCATCAGAACCGACCATACGGGCAACGTCTTCGCTGTGTTCCTGCTCGATAACGTCCACGATGTCGTCAATGGTAATGACGCCGACCAATTTGCCGATGTCATCCACAACAGGAAGCGTAACCAAATCATATTTTCGAAATGTTGCGGCTACTTCTTCCTGGTCAACATCCGTTTTTACGCTTTTCACATTCGTGTCCATCACTTTATAGACGCGTTTGTGGGGTGAACTTAATACAAGCGATTGCAACGGCATCACCCCGACGAGCACTCCTTCATCATCAACTACATAGACGTGGTAAATTGTTTGATTTTCTTTTGCCTGCTCGCGTACTCCGCGGATTGCTTTGTGAACTGTTTCCCGACGATGAACGGAAACGAATTCCGTTCCCATGATTCCGCCGGCAGTATCTTCCGCATAACGAAGAAGTTCTTTAACGTCAGCAGAATCTTCGGCGGGCATCGCCTCAAGAACTTTTTCTGCAACCTGTGGAGAAAGTTCTGAAACAACATCGGTAGCATCGTCAGAGGCAAGTTCGCCGACAAAACTTGTAATTTTATCTGAAGAGAGTACGTCGAGTAGTTGTTCACGGATTGCAGGGTCAAGTTCGAGGATGACCTCGCCGGCAGTTTCTTTATCAAGCAGATTGAAGACAAACTCGCGGTCTTCCGCTTCAAGCCGGTTGAGAAGGTCGCCGATATCAGCCGCGTGAAGGTCGAAGAGAATGTTGAGCAACATCGCCCCGGCGCGTTCGTGAATCAGTTCACGAATATCCTGAAGCAGTTCTTCGTCCACCTCGATGGTCTTCACGCCTCGACGTCGGGGAATGATGATAGCATCTTCCGTCACGACGGTCTGTTCAATATCTCGTGCTTGTTGGCTCATTCCTGAAGCGCTTGTTCTATTTCGTTTGTCAGTTCTGTGAATTGTTCGGGTGAAAGTTGTTCGGCGCGTAATGTTGTATCAACCGAAATGCGGGCTAAGATACGAACAACTTTTGTTTCTTCAAACGGTAAATACTTCAAACTGTTGCGTAATGTTTTTCTTCTTTTACCAAACGCCGTCTTTACGACAGTACGAAAGAGTGATTCATTCGCACGGAACGGTAGTTCATCAAACAGAGAAAATTGTATGACGTTCGATATTACTTTCGGCTTCGGGTAGAAGCAGTTTGGTGAGACGGCGAACATTAATTTCGCTTTTCCATAGAACTGGCATAAGACGGAAAGAATTCCGTACGCCTTCGTCCCCGGCTTGGCTATAAATCTCTGTGCTACTTCTTTTTGAATCATCATCGTTAGGTCGCTGACTGCCTCCCGTTCATCCAAAACTTTAAAAAATATTTCGCTGGTGAGATGGTACGGAATATTCCCGACCACGCGAAGTTTTTGTTTGAATTGTGAACTGAGTTTCCGTAAATCCGTCTGAAGAAAATCCTGATGAATGATGCTGACTTGCTCTGATTCAAATTTCTGTTTTAACGATTCAACAACGCGTCCGTCAACTTCATACGCGATAAGCCGACATGAACTACTGAAGAGTTGTTTCGTCAGCGCTCCCTGTCCCGGTCCGATTTCTACAACAACATCATCCGATTTGGGATTGATGGAAGTAGCAATTTTTCTGGCGATGTTATCATCAACAAGAAAGTTTTGACCGAGAGATTGTTTGGGTTTAACATACATGTGGTTGGAGATTACGGTTTCTTCAACAACTTATTCAACCCCTCACCCAGTTTCTTTTTCAACTCATCTTCAACTTTCTTTTTTCCTTCATCCACTTTTTTCTGTAACGCTTGTTTTGCCATTTCTTCCTGCGGCTTCGTGTCAAGTTTCAAAGTCGGACTTGTGTGCATTCCACCGACGAGAAAACTCAAACTGATTCTCCCTGATTCATCTTTGAAAAACTGCACAAGTTGATCGCCAACGCCGGGGAGTTTTAACCGGTCGGAAACGGAGCCGGGAAGTTTGATATTTAAATTGTAATCGAGCGAGCCATCCAATCCTTGTGCGCCGTTCACGATAAAATCCGTCTGTCCGCTTTTAATTTTCAAATCATTGATGTTCACTTTGCCGTTAGAAATCGAAAAGATGTTTGACCAATTGTTGATGTTCACGACTTTCAGTTCATCAAGACCAGTAAACTCCGCAAGCGACGTCGTTAGCGCGAAACCAAGAAGTTTTCCATCGGTCACGCTCACGTTTCCGTCGCCCGTTAATGCCTGACGAACAAGACCAAGCGTGTCGTCAAGTTCACCGGTCAGTTTAGTTTTCATCGTCAGTTTCCCGTACAAATTCTTTCCAAACGAAGTGAATTTCGAGAGCATCGAATTGGATTGCACGCCTTTGATGTCGAGGTCGAAATCGAACGGGCGTTTCTTTTCATCCCGCAAATCGAGCGTCCCTTTGGAAACTACATTTCCCTCAAACGCATTCACCGAAAAGTTGTTGAGTTTGACAATTCCTTCTTTGATAGACAACACGCCTTTCGCATTCGTGAATTCGAATTTTTCCGTCACCAACTTCCCGATGTTCACGTTTGCATCCACGTCCATCCCCGGTAGCATCATCGCTTTCTTTGGTCCTTCTTTTTTATTCTCAGAAGTTCCGGCAGATTCTGTTTCATCCGACATCAAATCAACAGTGCGCAACTGTTTTGAAGTGAGCGAAACCGATGCAGTCGGCTTTCCCGCCTTCGCCGCTTCTTTCATCACCATGCCGAGATAGTTTTTCATAAGAAACGAAAGCGTCAAATCAGATTCGCCCATCATCATGCTCAGTTTTTTCGATTCGATATTTTGATTGTTGAACGTAATCATTCCGTTCAAATTGCTGACGGGAGATTTCGAAGTTGCTGTTCTGATGGTTGCGTTTTGAAATTCAATCGCGCCGATTGCTTTGATACTTTCCGGAGTTTTTGCTTTTCCATCGAGCGAGAGATTTCCTTTCATCGTTCCGGTCAGTTCCGTTCCCGCTTCGAGCGGATAAAATTCTTTTACCTGATTCAGATTGAGCGAGCCGTTAAACGATGCCGTGACATACGGGTCATTGAAATCAACCACTTTCATGCTTCCGCCGATGTTGTTCCCGCCAAGCGATGCGGAAAGTTTGCTCATCTCAAAACTTCCGGGGGGCGGATTCTTTCTCTCCCCTCTACGAGGTCGTAGACCCGCCGGACGAATGAACGAGCCAACAACATTCAGGTTTGAAATTGATTTCGGTAATGAAGCGTATTGCACCGTTCCGTTCTCGACGGAGAAATCTCCCTTCACTTCCGGTTGCACATCATAATTTGATTCGCCCTTCATCGTGATAACGCCTTCAACCTTACCGCTGCTCGAAAGTCCGCTCGTTGCTTTGAGAAAATCGGGAGGAATGAGCGAGAGAACCTGCTTCATCTCTCCGTTCGTTGCGGTGATGGTAAGGTCGAAACTTCTGTCGTTGAATACATTTATGATTTTTCCTGTAATCTTCGCGGGAAGTTCACCCATTGTCATTTCGACATCGTCGAGCGAAAGTGATTGACGGTCTTCATGAAATGTCATCGTACCGCGCGCTTTGATGGGAATATCTTTCACAAAAAACATTTCGAGCGAACCGTAACTGAATTTGCTCATTGACGCTTCTGCCTTCAGTTCGATAGAACTCTGCGTTGGCATCTTCGTCGCCGAGGCAGTTTGGTTGTATCCGGAAATGAACATCCGAGAATCCCCCTTCTTATCTATAAAAATGATTTCACCGTCGCGTACATCAAAGTTTGAAAGAAGAAGCGTACCGCTCTTATCGCTCGTTACTTTCACTTCACCGGTGCTTTGTTCTTCCGGTTGCTCGTCGGAGTAGTTTGTCATTCCTTCACTTGTTACTTCGAGATAGAGCTTCGGTTTATCAATCAGCAAATGCGTCATCTCCAACCGGCTGCGCAGAAGTTCCATGATTTTCACTTCAAGGTCAATCGTTTCAACAGAAAGAAATTCGTCCCGGTCAAACGTTTCCCCTTCCTTGTTTGAGATTTTCAATCCTTCGATTCTAATGGAAAATCTTGGAAGAATGGAGAACGAAGCATCCCGCACCGTTACTGTTCGATGCGTTGACGCCTCGATTTCCGGAATGATGAGTTCCTTGAGCCGTTCGCTGGTGAAATATAAATTGAGTGCGAGAATTCCTACAAAAAGAATAATGAGAGGAATCGAAAGAATGCCAATCCAAATTTTTGATGTTCTGCTGAGAGCCATAATCGTGTTTCTGAAATATGAATACGTGCAGAGAAAATATACCGAAACTCGGTGCGAATGACAAGGGATGAAATGATTCTCACGATTGATGAGAAATACCTATATTTGCACCCGTGACTTCAAACCCCGAACAACACGACAAACGAAATTTCTTCTACAATATTATTGAAGGAGCCCTCTGGGTAACAGGTGCGTTACTTATTTCTCCGCAGACAGTCATGCCGGCGTTAATCACGCGGTTGGGTGGCGGAAATCTTGAAGTCGGAGTGTTGGGCGTCGTGCTGTTCGTTCCCTTGTTCCTGCCACAAATTTTTTCTGCACGGTATGCACAATCAGTTGCTTGGAAAAAACCTGTTGTTGTCGGTTACGGAATTGCACAGCGGGGCGCGGTCTTCATCAACACACTCGTCGTGTTTTTCCTCAGCGCGTCTCACCCGACATTAGTGTTATGGCTTTTTCTTTCCCTCTTTGCCATTAATCAACTCATTCTCGGAATTGTTACCCCGTGGTGGTTTGATTTTTACGTGAAGTTGACTCCGTTACAACGTCGCGGGCGACTTACCGGTTTTCGTAACGCTCTCGCCGGCGGACTATCCATTCTGAGCGGAATGTACCTGACATGGCTTCTCACAACGTTTGATTTTCCACTGAACTATTCTCTCGCATTTGCGACAACATTTTTCTTGCAGATGGTTGCTATTGCGTTTCAATTTCAGATTATCGAAGCATACCCAAGCAACGTTCTTCCACGGAAATCAGTGCGGGAATATTTTACTCAACTCAAAAGCATCCTGCAAGAAAACAAGCCGTTCCAACAATTTCTCTGGACATCTGCGTTCTTGATTCTCGCAACCATGCCGATGAGTTTCTTCACCGTCTATGCGCTCAAGGAATTTCACGCAAGCGATAGTATGGTCGGAACATTCACAATGATAACGGTCGGCGGACAAATCATCGGCGCACTCGTGAACGGCTACTTAGCCGACCATTTCGGAAACAAAGCCGCGCTTATTTCCGCATCACTCTCATTTTTCTCTGCAACACTCCTGGCATTGTTCGCTCCCTCTATCGAGTGGTTCAGCGTCATCTTTGTGTTCATGGGAATTTTTATCGGCTCGGAAGTGATGACACGCTACAATCTCGCCATTGAGTACGGGCCAAACGAACAACGCGCCACCTACATCGGCTTGATGAACACGCTTCTCGCTCCTCTCTATCTTTCAGGATTACTCGGCGGCGTCATCAGCGATATGTTCGGACATCAAACCCTGTTCGCACTTGGGCTGACATTTTCGGTGATTGGAATTACGATGTTAATCGTGAAGGTAAAGGAACCAAGGAAGGTGGAATAATACAATTTCTCTCGTTGTCTAACTCTATCATCGAACTGCTTTTCTAACAGCAATTTACTATCAAACAAGAAAGCCCATCGTTTTGGTTAGACAACGATGGGCTTTCTGTTACAGTTGGAAATACTGTGTACTTTTCCTCAATACTTATTTCACCAGCATCATCTTCTTTGTGCTGACGAAATTTCTTTCACCGACGTATTCATCATCATCTGTCGAAGCGGTCACGTTGATACGGTAATAATAAATTCCGGATGGGAGTGATGAAGCATCAAACTCATAATATTGGGTGCCGGCATCAAGTAGTTCGTTGTTCAACAGTGTTACGATTTCTTTCCCCAGCATATCATAGATCGTCAAGTTCACGAAGCCATCAACCGGCAAATCAAACGATAACGTTGTTGCCGGGTTAAACGGATTCGGATAATTCTGATGCAAGGAGAATGCTTCAGGAATTTCGTTGTTGAAAATATTCTCTAACGAACGGTCATCGGTATAGATAGTCGGTTCGATGCTTGGATTCGGTCGTAAGAATGCGACATCTGCAACTGAGCGGAAGCCCTTCAGAGTTGTTTTAACTGCAAACTGTGTAGAATCAATATCCCCATTGAACGCAAGATTCAGTTTTCGTATTGTCGTGTCAAGGTTATTATAAACAGAAGTATCAACGTTCTTCCAGTATGTTAAGAATGTATCTGCACGCATACCAATTTGTTTAATCATCAACCCGCTAAGAGGATTGTCAACTTCTTCGTAGACTAATTCTCCGAAGCCGACCGGTGTGACTGCAAGCGCACTCGCCCAAATATTGAACTTCAGTGCAAGCACTTCAGCCATCAATCTATTATTGTGCTTGCTTGGCGGAAGTTTCTTTTGCTTATTTACAATCTGACCGATGCCGTTGGTAAAGCCTCGCGGCGCGCCGGTGTGCAAACCCCTTTTATCGAACATGGTATTCATCAAGTCTGCGCTCTTACGAATATCAACCCATCCGTATTTCTTTGCATCGGCAGATGATTGAGGAATGCCCGCAATCAAACCATACGAAATAATCTGCCCGTTGCTCATGACTTCGTCGCGAGCGTTTGCCGCGTTCGGCATCGGCAGGGTTGTTGTAAAGAATGCCGCCTTCATCGGTCCTTCACTTCTCTTGACGGAGATGTTCACATCATTATACAACCACCACCATTTGTTGATTTTAATTCGGCATGGTGTAACAGCGGAGAATCCGCTCACCTGAATTGTTACACCCGTGTCAATATCGGGACCAATAAATTTGTAGTCCTGAGCATTCTGACCTAAGTCCTGAATCTCCGTAAACGGTTCAATGGTTGTGAATTGAGTAACGACATTGTTGAATTCAACATAGATACCGTTCGCAACACGCCCGGAGTTGTTTTTGAAATTGAATGCAAAGCGGAATCCGTTACACTTTTTTCTGCTGATTGCTTTTTTGATTGTCAAATCAACAGGAGTAAATGTGCGATATGTTCCTGTATCGGAGGAAGTAATACTTGCAAAATCAAGACCGGATGTATCTTTCCCAGCTGTCAGGTTCAGTACATACGAACCGGATGCAGGAGTAACCATTGTCCATGTTGAACTGAGCGCCGGAGAGATCGTATACGTTGATGCCTGTAAATTCGACAATGTATATGTTCCACCGATTTCCGTAGTTGTGCTTGTAGTGTATGATGGATTGGAAGCGACGGCGTTTACCGTAACGTTCGACATTCCTAATTCATTCGCGTCTTTCACTCCGTTCGAGTTTGCATCGAAAAAGATGATTCCACTGATGTTAGAACCAAGTACAGTAAATGTAAATGGTTGTGAAGTAACATTTGCCGGCGCCGGGTTATACACCGTCACGGGAAGAGTTCCGAGATTCAACACATCTGTACTATTGATGTCGGCTTCCAATTGTGTGGGACTGACGTAGCGAGTTGTTCGTGCCGAGCCGTTGAGTTTAACAATCGAATTCGGATTGAAACTCTTTCCCGTTACAGTCATCGTGAATGCCCCGGTTCCAATGTATCGTTCGGACGGGTCAATGCTGATGATTTGCGGTAACGCAGCAACGGTGAATGGAACCGATGCTGATGTTGTGGAATTTCCTCCGGCATCCGTTGCAACCGCGTACACCGTATGATTACCATCGGAAAGCAACGGAGATTCTAACGTCCATGTGCCAACTCCGTCCGCGATAACCGTGCCACGAAGAGTGCCATCAACATACACTGCAACAGTTGCATCCGGTTCAGTTGTTCCGCTGGTTTCCGGTGTGTTGTCATCTGTTATTTCACCGGAAGTCGGCTTTGTAACAGAAACGTTCGGAGGTGTGCTATCAACGGTCAACGCCTGACTGGCTGTACCTGTATTATTGGTTGCATCTGTCGCACTTGCATTGATAATGTATGTGCTATCAGCCAACACAAAGGGCCAGTTGATTGACCAAGCATGGTCGGTAACTGTCGTTGTTCCTTGCTGTCCGTTCAATGAAATTGTTACCACTGTTCCATTCGGTTCTGAGCAGGTTCCTGAAATTGTCGGCGTGTTATCATTCGTTGTACGGAAACTGCCGCCATCAATTGTCACTGTCGGCGGGACTGCATCTACGGTAAATGTTCGCGTTGGAGTGAACGCGGCATTGCCCGCATCATCGTTCGCACGGGCATACACATTGTGATTCCCTTCCGTCAATGTCGGACTTGTAATACTCCAATATCCTGTGTTGTTTGCTGTTACTGTTCCGATAAGAACTCCGTCAACATATACCTTCACTGTTGCGCTTGGTTCTGCAGTACCTTCAATCAAAGGAGTATTATCATTGATTTTACTTCCTGCAATTGGAGAAGAGATGTCAACTGCAGGCGCTGTTGCATCGAGCGTTAGCGGTTGTGCGGTTGTTGCAGAATTTCCGGCAACATCGGTTACGCTTGCATTGACAACGTATGTTCCCGTTGAAAGAGAAACGGGCCAATTAATTGTCCATGTTCCGCCTGATGCTGTTGCAGTTCGTGTTGTTCCGTTAACGATAATGGTAATTGTTGTACCGGTCGGTTCTGATGTTGAACCGGAAATTGTCGGAGTATTGTCATTGGTAAAAATGGGATTGCCATTGTTGATGACAACCGTTGGAAGACTTGAGTCAACGGTAAATGTTTTTGTCGGAGAAGTCCCGACATTGCCTGAACCATCTGTTGCGGTGGCATAGACATTATGATTTCCATCAGTTAATGCGGGGCTGACGATTCCCCAATTCCCAACGCCATCCGCAGTTACAGTTCCGATTAGGACACCATCAACATATACTTTTACCGTGCTTGCAGGTTCGGCAGTTCCGGAAATGATGGGAGTATTATCCGCTAATGTACTGCCGCTTGTCGGCGCAGAAATAGCAACGGCA
This sequence comes from Ignavibacteriota bacterium, assembly GCA_016212665.1. NCBI lineage: Bacteria > Pseudomonadati > Ignavibacteriota > Ignavibacteriota bacterium. Next base: position 21,099 of record JACREZ010000039.1, on the reverse strand, counting down.
GGCGCGGTTCTGTCAATTGTTACTGTTTGAGATGTTGCTGTTGAATTTCCTGCCAAGTCAGTAACCTGTGCTGCAACAATGTATGAACCATCAGCCAATGTCGCGGGCCAATCAATAAACCATGAACCGCCGGACATCGGTGTTACATTTGTTTGTCCATTGAGCGTCACGCTCACGTTTGTCCCATTCGGTTCCGAACTTGTTCCGGGAATGCGCGGCGTGTTATCATTCGTTACAATTGCATTTCCGCTGTTGATGACAATTGCCGGGGGAATTGAATCAATCGTAAATGTTACGGTTGGGCTAGAGCCGATATTTCCTGCCGGGTCGGTCGAGGTAGCAGAGACGGTATGATTTCCATCTGCAAGAGTCGGACTTGTATAAGTCCACGCGCCCGAACCGTTTGCAGGAACAGTATCAACCGGAACGCCATCAACAAAAACAATGACCTGACTTCCCGGCTCTGATGTTCCGGTCACAGTCGGTGTATTATCATTTGTTGCGCCGCCGTTGGTTGGTGAAGTAATCGTTACGACAGGAACAGTAATATCAACTATGAGAGATTGTGAAGCCGTTGCAGTATTTCCGGTTCCATCGGTAACAGATGCTGTAACAGGATATGTTGCATCAGAAAGAGTTGTGGGCCAATCAATACTCCATGTTCCGCCGGATGCTGTGGTGGTAAATGTTTGTCCATTGATGGTAACAGAAATTGTCGTGCCGTTTGGTTCCGAAGTTGTTCCCGTGATGGTCGGTGTTTGGTCATTGGTATACACAGAAGAACCGCCATTGATTGTTATGGTAGGCAGAACCGTATCTATTGTAACTGTCACAGATGCCACAGAAGAATTTCCGACTACGTCCGTTCCCGTCGCTGTAATGGTATGAGGACCATCGCTTAACAATGGTGAAGTTGTACTCCAATCTCCATTGTTATCCGCAATGACAGTATCAATCGGAGTTCCATCAACTGCAATAACTACCGTAATTCCGGGTTCGGTATTTCCTGAGAAAATAACCGGCGTGTTATCATTCGTCGCGCTTCCGTTTGCAGGACTGTCAATAGTAACGGTCGGCGCGGTTGTATCAATTGTTAATGTTTGTGTATCGGTTGCAGTCAGAGTCAGATACGTTACACTTGCCGAGACAGGATAATTTCCATCTGCGAGATTCGTCCACGTGATAGACCATGTCCCGCCTGATTGAACTGTTGTAGTATTTGTGACACCGTTAATTGTAATTGAGACGGTTGTTCCTGCCGGTGTGTTTGATGTTCCTGTAATTGTTGGTGTATTATCGTTCGTGCGAATCGGGTTTCCGTTATTGATGGTAACAGTCGGCGCTGTGCCTGCAACCGTAAACGAATTTGTCGAAGATGTTCCGACGTTTCCTGCATTATCGGTTGCAGTCGCCTGAACGGTATGGACTCCATCAACAAGAGTTGAAGAAGTGAAACTCCACGTACCTGAACCATTCACAGAAATTGTCGTTGCAAGACTGCCATCAATGTATAAGCGAACAGTTGTTCCCGTTGCGGCAGTTCCGGTTATGAGCGGCGTGTTGTCGGTTGTTGTTGAACCATTTGTCGGAGAAGTAATTGCGACAGATGGCGCGGTTGCATCAACAATGATATTCTTACTCGTGGAGACTGAATTTCCAGCCGCATCGGTGACGCTTGCTGAGACAGGATATGTTGCATCAGATAACGTTGTGGGCCAATCAATCGTCCATGTTCCGGCGGATGCAGTGGTTGTAAAGGTTTCACTGTTTAACGTAATGGAAATCGTAGTACCGTTCGGTTCGGATGTTGTACCACTGATGGTTGGCGTTCTGTCATTGGTAATAATAGTGGCTCCGCCATTAATCGTAATCGTCGGAACGACTGTATCAACAGTAAAGGTTGAACTGACTGTTGATGTATTTCCCACAACATCGGTTGCAGTTGCCGAAACCGTATGTGAGCCATCGCTTAATGTAGGTGATGTTGTACTCCAATCGCCGTTGTTATCTGCTGTAACTGTATCAACCGGAGTTCCGTCAACTTTGACAATAACAGTTACGCCGGGCTCAGTACTTCCAGAAGCAATCAATGGCGTGTTATCATTTGTTGAACTTCCGTTCGCCGGACTATCAATTGTTACGGTCGGTGCGGCAGTATCAATTGTTAATGTTTGTGTATCGGTTCCTGTCTGACTTAAATACGTTACACTTGCGGTCATCGGGTAATTACCGTCTGCAAGATTCGTCCACGTAATAGACCATGTTCCGTTTGCCTGAACAGTCGTTGTATTGGTTGTTCCGTTGATAGTTAAGGAAACAGTTGTCCCCGCCGGAGTGTTGGAGGTTCCGGTAATTGTCGGAGTATTATCGTTCGTTTGAATCGGACTTCCGTTGTTGATAGTAACTGTCGGTGAAACAGAAGAAACGGTAAACGTATTCGTTGAAGATGTTCCGACATTTCCTGCATTATCGGTAGCGGTTGCCTGAACTGTATGAGAACCATCGGTAAGTGTTGCGGAAGTATAACTCCACGTTCCCGAACCATTCACAGGAATTGTTGTAACTAAGTTTCCATCAACATACACACGTACGGTTGTTCCTGTTTCTGCGGTACCGTTAATCAATGGAGTATTATCGCTCGTCGTTGAGCCGTTCGTGGGGGAACTGATTGCAACCGAAGGAGCGGTGCCGTCAACAAGTATGCTTTGATTTGCTGATGCAGAGTTTCCAGCTGCATCGGTGACACTTGCGGTTGTCGGATATGTTCCGTCAGATAAAGTTGTGGGCCAATTGATTGTCCACGTTCCGCCGGATGCAGTCGTAGTAAATGTTTGACTGTTGAGCGTAATAGAAATCGTTGTCCCGTTTGCCTCGGAAGTCGTTCCGCTGATGGTTGGGGTTCTGTCATTTGTTGTTACAGAAGCGCCACCGGTAATCGTAATCGTTGGAACAGTCGTATCAACTGTGAAGGTCGAACTTGCTGTTGAAGTATTTCCGACAACATCAGTTGCTGTTGCGGAGACTGTATGTGAGCCATCGCCAAGTGTCGGTGAAGTCGTACTCCAGTCGCCATTGTTGTCTGCTGTGACAGTATCAACAGGTGTTCCGTCAACTGAGACCACGACACTTACGCCGGGTTCCGTATTTCCCGAAGCAATCAACGGCGTGTTATCGTTTGTTGCACTTCCGTTTGCGGGGCTATCAACCGTAACTGCCGGCGCGGCAGTATCAATTGTTAATGTCTGCGTATCGGTTGCAGTCTGACTTGCGTACGTCACGCTTGCAGTAACAGGATAATTTCCATCGCTTAATGTCGTTGGCCAATTGATCGACCATGTTCCACCTGATTGAACCGTTGTTGTATTTGTCGAACCATTGATGGTAACAGAAACTGTTGTTCCTGCCGGAGTATTCGATGTTCCTGTTATCGTTGGCGTGTTATCGTTTGTTCGAATCGGGTTGCCGCTGTTGATTGTAATAGTCGGTGCAGTTCCGAATACGGTAAATGTATTCGTAGCAGATGTTCCGAGATTCCCCGCGTTATCTGTCGCCGTAGCCGAGACAGTATGTGAACCGTCAACAAGTGTTGCAGAAGTGTAACTCCACGTGCCTGAACCGTTCACAGAAATTGTTGTGACAAGACTTGCATCAACATACACACGAACAGTTGTTCCAGTCTCTGCTGTTCCGGTCAACAGCGGAGTGTTATCGCTTGTTGTTGAACCGTTCGCAGGCGATGTAACTGCGACCGAAGGCGCTGTTGCATCAACTGTTAAACTCACGGAAGTTGAAGCGGTATTTCCCGCCGCATCAATCACCGATGCAGAAACAAGATACGTCCCTTCAGCGAGTGCAGGAGACCAATTACTAATTGACCACGAACCGCCGCTCATTGTTGTTGTGTTTGTTTGTCCGTTTATCGTTACGCTTATTGTCGTCCCGTTCGGTTCCGAAGATGTTCCGGGAATTGCCGGTGTTACATCGTTCGTTATGATTGCATTTCCATTGTTGATTTGAATCGTCGGTGCAACGGTATCAACAGTAAATGTAATTGTGGGACTCGTTGTTGTAGTACCCGATGGTTCTGTTGCAGTAACGACAACGGAATGAGAACCATCTAATAACGGTGCGCTTGTTGTGCTCCAGTTCCCGCTTCCATCGCCAATTAATGTTGCAACTAAGTTTCCATCAACATACACTTTCACCGTATTGCCCGGGTCGGTAGTACCGGAGATGAGCGGTGTGTTATCATTCGTTGTTTGACCATTTGTCGGCGCTGTAACTGTTAATGCTGGAGGTGTTGTATCAATTGAAAGTTGTTGAGTTGCGGATGCAGAATTTCCAGCCAAGTCAGCAACACTTGCTGTAACCGTATATGTTGCTTCTGCCAATGTTACGGGCCAATCTAACGTATATGTTCCACCGGAAACAGTGGTCGTATTCGTTTGCCCGTTGATTGTAATCGAAATTGTTCTACCATTCGGTTCAGAACTTGTTCCGCTTATTGTCGGAGTTGTATCGGTCGTAAGTCGTGAGGCGCCACCGTTGATTGTAATTGTTGGTGCAACGGTATCAATTGTAAAAGTCTTTGAGGTCGCCGTTCCTACATTTCCCGCGGCATCGGTTGCAGTAGCAGAAACCGTGTGCGAACCGTCGCTCAACGGGTCAGTTGTGTAACTCCAAACACCGGAACCGGGGACAGTCATCGTTGTATCCAACACACCATCAATAGAAACACGTACAACGCTTCCTGCTTCGGCAGTACCTGTTACGAGAACTGTATTATCATTGGTTGTGCTTCCGTTGGTTGGTGTGCTGATTGCAACAGCCGGTGCAGTAGTATCAATTGTTAACGGCTGAGAGGTTGATGAAGAATTTCCTGCCGCATCTGTCACTGATGCGCTTGCAGTGTACGAACCTTGTGATAGTGTTGTGGACCAATTGATTGTCCACGTTCCGCTACTTACCGTCGTTGTATTTGTTTGACCGTTGACAGTAATCGAAACAGTTGTTCCGTTTGGTTCTGAACACGTACCGGAAATCGTTGGTGTTTGGTCATTCGTAATGATCGGATTGCCGTTGTTAATGACAATCGTCGGCGGAGTCATATCAACTGTAAATGAATTGACTGAAGAAGTCGCGAGATTTCCCGCTGCATCTGTTGCAGTTGCATAAACTGAGTGCGCGCCTTCTGCAAGTATTCCGCTTGTGTAACTCCATGTTCCAAGCGGAGTCGAAGTAATGGTTGAGACTAACGTATTGTCAATATAAACTCTGACGGTGCTGTTCGCTTCAACAGTTCCGGTCACGAGCGGAGTGTTATCTGTTGTTGAACTTCCGTTTGTCGGTGAAGAAACTGCAACTGCGGGTGCCGTCGTATCAATTGTAATTGATTGAGTATCGGTTCCAGTTCCTTCTGCGGTGACACTTGCATTAACCGTATGCGTCGTATTAGAAAGTGCGGTCGTCCATGTAAGCGTCCATGTCCCACCACTCTGCACAGTCGCTGTTTGAGAAATACCATTGATTGTAACGGTAACAACGGAACCGGTGTTTGCATTGGTCGTTCCTGAAATGGTCGGGGTGTTATCGTTTGTTAGAACACTTTCCCCTCCACTGATTGTAATTTGCGGAGTCCCTCGAACCGGACCAACAGTAATAGCATTTGAAGTATCCTTGGTTAGAACATTTTTTTGAACATCCGTTCCGCTACTGTATGCACCGGGATTAAGAGTTAATGTCGAACCGTACTGTGAAACCGTTGGCGTTACCGAAACGCGAATCGTTGCCGAAACACTAACTCCGGGTTGAATCGTACCGGGATTCCACGACACTACTTGCCCGTTTGTAACTATTGTTCCAGTCGTTGTTGAAGAACTAACAATAGTAACACCCGAAGGAATTGTATCATACACCAATGTGCCGGACAACGCGTTCGCCCCTGTTGCGACTAACGATAACGTCAGATTATATGTCGATGTCTGTCCGGTAGTCGGAGGATTCGAACCCGAAATTAGCGAGGAGCTTTTTGTCAGTATTGGAATTGACGGTGAAGAAAAATAAACTGTAGCAAGTCCTGTGAATGAAACAGTATTTCCTGTCATATAATCTTTATTGATGACAGAAAGATTACCCGCAGTCGAAGTTCCATAAAATAATTGAACCGGTGTCGAGGCAGTAATAGATGGAACACGTTGCGTTATTCTTGATAACGGGACTTGAAAATCAACATAGAAATGCCCGCTACCATCGCTTATTGTTCGAGCGCCTGTACTTATGCCGGTAAACGGATATGTGTAAATAATACTTGTTTGCGAACCGTCTCCATTTGCAATATATACTTCATCAACGGAAGCAGATTTACCATTCACACCTATAACGGCTGTTTGGGTCCCGCCAACTCCTACAACAACCGAATATGCAAAACTCTTGAAGCCACCATGACTTGCATCGCTCGGGTCGTCATGAATTCTTAGTCTGAAGAATACATTCTTTCCATCGTATGCCAAATACACTGAAGGTAATGAACCGACGCCACTCGTCGCGCCGCTTGATATATCAGCATAGCCGGGATTCTGGTCTCCATCATCGTCTTTTATTTGGGAACCATCTGCCTTATGGTAAATGGAAAAACTGCTGTTGCTTGGCCACGCCGCGGCTGTATCACCAAGCGGACTGTTTCCGGCAAGCGAGAAATTGAAAAAAACAAAAAATGAAAAAATTACAAGAAGAGAACGTAATAATGTTCTCTTCAAACTGTTGTTTCTGAATTGCGACATAATATTCATAATGTACCTTTTATTAAAATCCTAAAAGGGTCAAACTGCCTTTCAATATACTTAAAAAAGATTGATGATGTCAAGAAATGGAATCATCAAAAGACAGTTTTCCATCAGACTAATTGGCAATTAATATGCCACGCTAAATAAGGGAAACGCAATTCATTTTTAAATTATTTTAATAAAATCAAGGTTTCATTATGAGATGCTCACTCAAAATGAGACTAATATTTGTGCAGAAATTGAACAAATGCATTAGTCGTTTCGCAAATGAAATCCTCCTCTAATACGAAAAGCAACACCAAGTTCATTATTAACTGACACAGGAATCTACAATTATGTCACTTAAATATGTCACATATGAGAAATCAGTCCAACCAACCTCCCATTATTGATTAACTTTCTACACAATTCTCACATATATCATGCTCGTAAGTCAGTATTTTGTGTGAAAATACTCATTCTAAGCAATATATTTTCTCTTACATCGAAAACGGCTTTCCCATTTGTAACCGAGAAGAAGAGAATAATTTTCCCTTCCCATCAATTTCTTTTAGCCCGATAAATGTGTGTAAGTCTCCAATATCCACAAGTAACGGTGTTTCTTCTGAGTGCGTGTCGACCTGATAAGAAATTGCAAGATCAGCAGGAGTTTCTTTTCCTCCAACGGCTTGTAGAGTTTCATGTTTGATGATGATGTTACGGATAATAACATCGTACGCCTTCTTTCCGTTAAACGGCAACGAATCGTACAATGAAATGTTTGAGTGTTTAAACTCTTCTGTTGCGATGGAAAAAAGGCACGTGAGGATTCCCACCGCGTTCAATTTCCGGATATTCCATTTATTCGGGTCATTGAAATCGTGTCCCGATTCGACTAAGAGTGTGCTTGTTCCCCATTTCTGCATGTTATCACCGAATGCGCGCGGCTCGAACGCATCATCGTAGCGGGCAATTCTGTTTGGAATAAAAAGATTCATCGTTTCAGTGAACGTTGCGGCAAGATGTTTTGCACGAAGCCGTACATCGTTATCATCTTTTGCTTCATTGAAAGCGGGGGCGAGCAACGCAATCGCTGTCAATTCCTTTGAATTTGAAACCGTGCTGAGTTCCTGGTCGTGTAAATTAAAACCGAATTGCGGTTTCAATTCCTGCTGAAGTCGTCGGAGGATATTCGCTTCCGGTGTTCGGAGTGCAAGTGCATCGCGGTTCATATCAATTCCCTGCGCTGTTCTTCTTTGACAACGCGCCGCTCCATCAGGATTCAACATCGGAAGAAAATGAATTGATAGCGACGCAAGATTTTTTTTTATTGATTCTTCATCAACCGTTTGCTTGAAGAAATTGAGAATATCAGCAATTGCCATCGTTGCCGTTGATTCATCGCCGTGCATTTGAGACCACAGTAGCACGTTCGTGTTTCCATTTCCGACAGAATACAATTTTATCCTTCTTCCTTCAAGAGATTCACCAACACTCCGCGTTCTGACAATCGAAGTTGGAATAATAATATCTTCAAGTGCCTGATGAAATTCCTCGGAAGAAAATTTTCTGCTTGAGAACAAGTTCACTCGGAATGAATCGTACGTATGGAAAAGTTGTCGGGCAAAATTTTGCAGCATCATCTCTTTCTTTTTTTTCGGGAGGAAATATAAGAAAAACTTTTACTTTGATACTAACCACTTCTTCACGTTACACGCGCGAAAGGAGTGTTTGTTTTTTCTTCTCATTTTTGCTATCATGCCTCCGCAATTAACATCAACATAGTGATTATGAAACACCAATCGCAATCTTCTCCCGACGCGAATCAATCCATAGCACAAGAGGGGAAGAGAGAGCTCTTTCTTGAAGGACACGAAACAAATTTTTACCACACTCCCGATGCTGAATATCTCATTCAGGAATTTATCTCTAACGGACAAACAAACGGCAAGCGAACGACAAAAAAGAAAGTCATGTCGGCGCTTCGTAGCAGTATTTCCGGCTATTTGTTTGAACATCTCGACGGGTTTCACATCCCGACGCACTATGTGAAGCGGCTTTCCGAAACAGAAATAATGGTTCGGAAGTTGGACATGATTCCGATACATGTTCGTGTTTATAATTATTGTGTCGGTTCTATTCCCGAACGTTTCGGATTGAAGGAAGGCGCGCAACTTGATTTTCCGATTTTTGAATACTACTACCACTCTCCGAACGGACAAGCAACGTGGGTGAACGAGCATCATTTGTATGCGATGGGAATTGCAACACCCGATGAGTGTAAACAAATCAACCGTCTCTCTTCAAAAATTAACGCAGTCCTTCGCGCCTTGTGTCTCAGAAGAAAACTCTCTCTTGTCGAGTTGCAACTCGAGTTCGGCAGATTCAAAGGACAAATTTATTTGGGAGACGACCTTTCCCCGCGCACGTGTCGCTTCGGCGATACATCGGCTGAAAAAGTTGTGGACATCAACAAGTACATAGTAAACGGCGATGATGCAGAAGGTGTCTATGCGGAACTACTCGACCGTCTCTCATTGAAAATCTGACGCGCACCGTGATTACACACTACGGCCTTGATGTCGTTGTCAAGTTCTTTATCATCGCGGTGCTGATTGTTGCCGCGACATTCTTCTTCACGCAGAGCGGTGCGATTCGTTATATCATTTTCTCCATAGTCGGGCTTGCCACAATTTTTGTCTTGAATTTTTTCCGCGACCCCGACCGGACAACACCTCCCGGAAATAACATCGTTGTTTCTCCTGCCGACGGAAAAGTCGTTCTCATCAAAGAATTTTATGAAGATGAATATCTGAAGTGCGATGCAGTACAGGTGAGTGTGTTTATGTCGCCGCTGAATGTTCATGTGAACAGGTTTCCCATTTCCGGTCAAGTCGGATATTTTCGGTATATTCAGGGCGAGTACCTTGTAGCGTTTGAAGATAAATCCTCTGAACGGAACGAACGAACGCATATCGGTGTTGAAAGCAACGGATACAAAGTACTTTTTAAGCAGATTGCCGGAGCAGTTGCCCGCAGAATTGTCGCCCCGATTACAGTCGGTCAGTTGGCGGTCATGGGCGAGCGGTTCGGCATGATTAAGTTCGGCTCCCGCGTTGATGTCATCATGCCCAAAGGCACACACATCAATGTAAAGTTGAACGAACATGTTGTTGCAGGCGAATCGGTGCTTGCAACCTTTACTCCGAAGCCAACTTCGGAACAATAACAAACAGTTGTACAACAAGAACAAGGTTTAGCATGAGAATAACACGAGCAGTCGTTCCAAGTTTGTTCACCACGTTGAACATGTTTTGCGGTTTTCTTTCTTTGATTTTTACGCTTGAAGGAAATTATACCAATGCCGCATGGTTCATTATCATCGCCGCCATCTTCGATAGTCTCGACGGTTTAATGGCGCGCCTCACCAAATCTTCAAGTGACTTCGGCGTCGAACTTGATTCACTCGCCGATGTTGTCTCCTTCGGAGTTGCTCCTTCGTTTCTCATCTATAATTTACATTTGAAATCACTCGGCAGTTGGGGAATTCTCATCAGTGCGATGCCGATGGTGATGGCGGCAATGCGACTTGCGCGGTTCAACGTTCAACTCGTTGGATACGATAAAGATTATTTCCGCGGCTTGCCAACTCCCGCAACAGCAATTATGATTGCTTCATTTATTCTCACTTATTACAAAGGCACGAACGGATTAACCGGATTCAGCGCGGAGATTCTCGCACCGCTCTCGGTCGGGCTTTCACTTTTGATGGTCAGTACATTCAAGTATGATGCGGCTCCGAAATTTTCCCGTCGCGGAATTTCACAGCACCCTTGGCGGTTCGCACTTTCCATGCTTGCACTCTCTGCGATGATTTCTTCGCTCGGACAAGCAATCTTCCCGATTTTTGTGGCGTTTGTAATAACCGGTCCCATACGATTTGTTGTTCAGGCACTTCGCACCGTGCTTCGCCCTGCCGCACAACACGAAGCGGACGAAAACGATTTAACAAGTATTGATGTTTGAGGGTTGAACGTGTTCAAAGCGAAAATATCAATAACACTCCGTCAATCCATTCTCGACCCGCAAGGGAAAGCAATTCATCACGCGCTCGAAAGTCTTTCGATGAACAATGTTTCCGAAGTCCGCATCGGAAAGTTTGTTGAGATGACCCTGAACAGTCCTACAAAACAGGAAGCAGAACAAACCGTTGAACAGGCGTGCAAGAAGTTACTTGCAAATCCGGTGATGGAGGATTTTCATTTCGTTGTTGAAGCGATATGAATATCAAGTAACAAATCAAAAATAAAAAGTAAAAAAAGCTATTAGTTATCTGTTATCTGTTATACGTTATACGAATGACGAATGACTATTGACAAATGACAACGAACAAAGTACAACGAACAAAGTACAAAGAACAAAGTACAAAGAACAAAGTACAAAGAACTAACAACCACGAACCGTCAACCATGAAGTCAAAATTCGGCGTCGTCGTTTTCCCCGGCTCAAACTGCGACCACGACGCGTACCACACGCTCAAGCATATTTACAATCAGGAGACGGTATTTCTCTGGCATAAGAACTCATCACTTGAAGATGTTGATGTTGTCATTCTTCCGGGCGGATTTTCGTACGGTGATTATCTCCGGTGCGGAGCGATTGCACGGTTCTCTCCAATCATGAAAGAAGTTGTACGGTTTGCAGAACGCGGCGGAACGGTCATTGGGATTTGCAACGGTTTTCAAATATTATGTGAAGCGGGGCTTCTTCCCGGCGCATTGCTTCGGAATGAACAACTTACGTTCGCCTGCAAATTTGTGAATTTACGCGTGGAAACAACAGAAACGATGTTTACCAATCAATGCAAAGCAGGCGAAGTTCTCAGCATCCCAATTGCACATGGCGAGGGAAATTATTATGTTGATGACGCAATCTTGCAGGAATTAGTAGCGAACCGGCAAATTCTTTTTCGCTATTGCGAACCGGATGGAACGCTCACACAACAAGCCAATCCGAATGGCTCACGCTCGAACATTGCAGGGATTGTCAACAAACTTGGAAACGTTATGGGAATGATGCCGCACCCCGAACGTGCCGCCGACCCGGCATTAGGTCCGACCGACGGACAAAAAATTTTTGCTTCGTTGCTTGCCCATCTTGGCGTCAACGAAGCGACTCAACAACTTGAATTTGCTGAAAGGATATAACAATGCCAAACATTGGAACCGGTGAAATAATATTAATTCTTCTTATTGTTTTGATTTTCTTCGGCGCGAAGAAAATTCCAGAACTCGCTCAGGGACTTGGAAAAGGAATCCGCGAATTCCGGAAAGCATCCCGCGAAGTTCAGGATGAATTGGAAAAACCCGCGACCGACTCGAAGAAGATAGAAGATAAGAACGCCGGATAAATCATAACGTACACATGTTGAAACGCGACACGACCTCGGTTCGCGTTTCAGCATCAAACCAAATCAGAAATTGTGGCAGGAATTTTTGCATCTCCTTTGAATACCTTCGACTCACTCCAACAACAACTACGTAACAGAGAAACGACGTGCGAACGCATCACCGAATCGTATCTCCGTCAAATTGAACAGAAGCGTCATTTGAACGTTTTCCGTTCTCTCTTTTCTGAGAGAGCGATGGAACGCGCACGTGTAATTGATAAGAAACTCTCCGACAATTCTGCCGGACCACTTGCAGGAATGGTCATCGCCATCAAAGATGTCATCAATCTCAAGGATGAAGTGACGACTTGCGGTTCGAAGATTCTTGAACATTTTGTCTCACCGTATGATGCAATGATTGTGAAGAAATTGCACGATGCAGATGCAATCATTATCGGCAAAACAAATATGGATGAGTTTGCGATGGGTTCTTCAACCGAAAATTCCGCGTACGGTGTCGTACTGAATCCTATTGATGAGACGCGTGTTCCCGGCGGTTCGAGCGGAGGTTCGGCAGTTGCAGTTGCCGCGAATCTTTCCAGAACATCGCTTGGCACAGACACGGGCGGTTCAATTCGTCAGCCCGCGGCGTTTTGCGGTATTGTCGGATTGAAACCAACGTACGGTCGTGTTTCGCGTTTCGGGCTTGTCGCATTCGCTTCTTCGTTCGACCAAATCGGTCCGTTCGGTTCCTGCGTGCGGGATGTTGCACACATTCTTCAAACAATTGCCGGACATGATGAACACGATTCGACCTCGGCAAATATTCCCGTCCCGAAATATCTTGAACAACTGACAGGCGATGTCAAAGGACTTCGCATCGGACTTCCGAAAGAATATTTCGCCGATGAACTTGATGCGGAAATCCGAAACGCCATCATGCAAAAAGTTGAATTGTTGAAACAACACGGTGCGGAAGTAAAAGAAATTTCTCTGCCGCACACCGAATACACGATTGCAGTCTATTATATTCTCACAACGGCAGAAGCATCTTCTAATCTTGCACGATACGATGGAGCGCGCTACGGTTATCGTTCTCCCAACGCAAAGGATTTGACTTCGATGTACACAAAATCCCGAAGCGAAGGATTCGGCTCGGAAGTAAAGCGCCGCATCATGCTCGGCACATATGTTTTGTCTGCCGGATATTATGACGCGTACTACCGGAAGGCACAGCGGGTTCGTCGCCTCATCAAACAAGATTTCGATAACGCATTCAAAGAAGTAGATTGTTTGCTCACTCCCGTTTCACCGACTACGGCATTCAAGTTCGGTGAGAAGATGGAAGACCCGTTGCAAATGTATCTCTCGGATATTTACACCGTCTCTGCAAATCTTGCAGGTATTCCCGGTCTCTCACTTCCTTGTGGCAACGACCATCAAGGATTACCGATTGGATTGCAATTACTTGGGAAGCAGTTTGATGAAGGGACAATTTTGAGGGTCGGGGATTTTCTTGAGAGATGTTAGGTTTTAGGTAAAAGGTGATAGGTGTTTTATAAAGAAGTTGTTCATGCCTTAAACATCGCAGGAGTCAGGTATCTGATAGTTGGTGGTGTAGCGGTGAACCTTCATGGAATACCGCGTATGACTTATGATATTGATATCATGATTGATTTTGATACAGAAAACGTTTTACGTGCATTGCAAGTATTGAAGTCGATGAATTTTATACCACGCTTGCCGGTAAACGCAGAGGAATTTGCTCGTGAAGAGATAAGACACCTTTGGAAAAGAGAAAAGAATATGCTGGTTTTTTCTTTTTTTCTAACAGAGAAACAATTCGAAACTATTGATATTTTTGTTGAACACCCACTAAATTTCAAAGAATGTTATAAACATAGAGAAGATATTCTTTTTGAAGGAGTCACCTATCCAACTATTTCGCGAGACGACTTAATACTTTTAAAAGAAAAAGCCGACAGAACAATAGACCAATCTGATATTGAAGCATTACAACAATTAAAAAGAGTAGATGGAAAAGCATAAAGAAAAAACTCTACGTGGGACATTATCGTATTCTGTGACTGATGAACAAATAGCAGAGTACAAAAAGATTCCAATTTCTGAACGTTTACGTTGGTTGGAGGAAGCAAAGGAATTTATGTATAAAACCCTCTCACTTGAAAAGTGGGAAACCCTCCAAAAGTTCAGACGCGGTGAATTGTAAGTGTTTGGGAATATGTTTTTCTTTTCGGATTTTTAGTTACGGTTCGATTAACCGGTAACAAATAACGGTTACTGAACATTGAAAGCACCTACCCGTTTTGCGGGACAAATTTTATTTTTTTCATTTTTAATTTTGAATTGAGCAAATGAGCATTTTAGTAGATAAAAACACAAGAGTAGTAGTACAGGGCATCACCGGCGGTGAAGGAACATTCCATACACAGCAGATGATTGCCTACGGAACAAAAATCGTTGCAGGCGTAACGCCGGGAAAAGGCGGCATGCAGTACAACGGAAACGAACAATACCCGTTCAAGAAAGCGGTGCCGGTGTTCAACACGGTTGCCGATGCTGTGAAGAACGAAGGAGCGAACGCTGCGATTATTTTTGTCCCCGCATCGTTCTCAGCCGAAGCGATTCTTGAAGCGGCTGATGCCGGAGTGAAATTGATCGTTGCCATCACGGAAGGAATTCCGGCAAAGGACATGGTCGGTGTGTACGACCATCTCAATCGCACCGGGGTTCGGATGATTGGTCCGAACTGTCCGGGAATCATCACGCCGGGGCAATGTAAACTCGGAATCATGCCGGGGTTTATTCACAATCCCGGACGCATCGGAATTATCTCGCGTAGTGGAACATTGACCTACGAAGCGGTGTGGCAGGTGAGCGAACTTGGACTTGGACAATCAACCTGTATCGGTATCGGCGGCGACCCGGTGATTGGTTCAAGTTTTACCGATTTGCTGAAACTCTTCAATGAAGACGAAAACACGGACGCAGTGATTATGATTGGAGAAATCGGCGGAACAGCAGAAGAAACCGCCGCTGAATATGTGAAGCAACATTTTAAGAAGCCTGTGATTGGATTTATCGCAGGTCGAACTGCGCCTCCGGGACGAAGAATGGGACACGCCGGCGCAATCATTTCCGGCGGCAAAGGAACTGCCGCGGAGAAAATGGATGCGATGCGCAAGGCGGGAATTCACGTCGTTGAAAGTCCTGCGATGATTGGAGAGACGGTGGTCAAGGTTCTTGGAAAGAAAACGAAGAAGACCGTTGTGACTGTTGCAAAATCAAAAAAGAAGAAAACTATCACCAAGTCAAAAGTCAAAAGTAAAAAGTAAAAATTGTTTCGGTTATCTGTTATCCGTTATTTGTATCTATCATTAATAAAAACTGGAAACCGAAAACTGAAAACAGGAAACTATCTTACAAGTGACTCACTCTCCACAATTTCTCCGGCTTGTTGATGATGCAAAGACTCGCATCAAACAAACAACGCCGGAAGAAGTCAAACAGAAAATGGACAACGACGAGAAGTTTGTGCTTGTTGATGTTCGCGAAGATAACGAATGGGAACAAGGACATATCGTCGGGGCAATTCACATAGGCAAGGGAATTATCGAGCGTGACATTGAGTTGCACGTCCCCGATTTCAATGCGGAAATTGTTCTCTATTGCGGCGGCGGGTATCGAACTGCGCTGGCGGCAGATAATCTTCGGCGCATGGGTTACACTAACGTCATCTCTATGGATGGCGGCTGGAGACGGTGGAATGAACTTGGATATCCGGTGAGTAGTTTTTGAACTCGGAAATAAGCAATCAGAAATCTTTCATCAAAATCATTTTAACAACATTAAATTAATAAACTAAAAGGAATACAACATTGATAGAACGTACATTAGCAATATTAAAACCGGATTGTGTTAAAAAGAATCTTACCGGTCAGGTAATTGCACACATAGAAAAAGCGGGATTCAAAATTCTCGGCATGAAGAAAACCCGTTTGACCAAAGAAACCGCAGGCGGATTTTATGCCGTCCATAAAGGGAGACCATTTTATGACAGTCTTGTTGAGTTTATGAGTTCGGGACCATGTGTCCCCATCGCTTTGGAAAAAGAAAATGCGATTGCCGACTACCGTACCTTAATTGGCGCTACCGACCCGAAAGATGCCGCAGAAGGAACAATCCGTAAACTGTATGCGGATAACAAAGGCGAAAACATCGTTCATGGTTCTGATTCTGTTGAAAACGGGAAAATCGAAATTGCCTTTTTCTTTTCAAATCAGGAACTCATTCAAAATGAATAAAGGGAACCGATAGGTTTGATTTTCAACATTGATTTAATCCATGTTATTTCCTATCTTGACGGCAGTGTATAAGCCTGAATGACAGAAATAATTACTATTGAATTGGGAAAATGGAGTTCGCTATGAAGAAATCTCTTGTATTTTTATCATGGATATTGCTCGCGATACTTGGAATGGTTTTCGTTTCGTGTGTGGAAGAAGAGGAACCGATGAAGGTTCCTCTCCGTCCGACAAATGTTCGGGCGTCTGCTGTTTCTTCGACAGAAATCAACATTACGTGGAAAGACAATTCCGATAATGAAGATGGTTTCCGGGTAGAACGGACAACGATTGATTCATTGAATTTTATGAAACCAGTCGCTTCGGTGGAAGCGGGAGTGACCTCGTTTACCGATTTAGATTTGACCCCGACAACAAGTTATGCGTACCGGATTATTGCGTACAATGTCGGTGGAAATTCCGCTCCATCATCCATAACGGTCGGGACGACCCAAAGTACGCCGACACCGCCAAATCAACCATTAACGTTACGAGCGATTCCGGTTTCCAACACACGTGTGTATCTCTCATGGCAGGATAATTCAAATAATGAAGAAGCATTCCGAATCGAACGAGCCGCTACAGGAACTTCGAGTTTCTTCGGACTTGATACTGTACCGGAAAATATTGATTACTATGAAGACGATAATGCAGTTGCAGGGACTTCGTACCAATACCGTGTGTATGCGTATAATCCAATTGGTTCCTCAGGCTATTCTGATGTAGTGACTGTAATTGCCGGTGCAAATGTAATTCCGCCATTTGCTCCATCCCTACTCAGCGCAACGGCAATTTCAGGAACACAGATTCACTTACAATGGAAAGATAATTCACCCAACGAAGGTGGTTTCAGAATTGAACGCGCTCCCGGCACCACTGCTCTATTTTCTGTAATTGCAAATCCTGAACGCGGAACCACAAGTTATCGTGATAAAAATCTTGTTCCGGGAACAAGTTACACGTACCGGGTTCGGGCTTTTAACAATATTGGTCTTTCCGGATTTTCCAACACGGCTGACGCATTTACAGCCGGATTAAACGGCGTGCCGGTCGGACCGACAAGTCTGACAGCACAAGTCAAATCTGCGACGCAAATCTGGCTTGAGTGGACAGATAACTCAGACAATGAAGACGGATTTTATATTGAGCGAGGTCCGGGTGGAACTACTAATTACGTTCTTGTAGCCACCGTAAATGCCAATGATTCTGTTTATAAAATGAAAGGACTCTCATCATCAACGTCGTATAATTTTCGAGTCCGGGCGTTTAATCTTGATGGTCAATCCGAATACTCAAATGTTATTACCCGTGCTACGTTGCAAATTCAAGGAGTTCCTGCCGCACCATCCTTGGTGCAAATTGATAATGCCCAGTTAACACATGAACAGGTTCGGTTCACATGGACCGACCGTTCAGCAAACGAAGACGGTTTTCATATCGAACGGGCTCCGGCGGGAACACAGGACTTTGTTCAAATAGCAATAGCCGAGGTTAATTCAAAGGAGTACACCGACCACGAAGTTCAACAATCTACCCGATACAGTTATCGTATCCGTGCATATAATCTTGCAGGAATGTCGAATTATGCGAACACGGTAACAGCATTGACAAAGAGTTCTACGGAAACCAAATTTATTAATGGTTCTTCTCATGTCATTGTTTCACTCGTGGTTGACGGGGTGCAATATCTGACTGCACCACAAGAAATTTCAGTCGGGAGTTTTATGCCGGTGGCGTTGGCGGCAGGCAGACATACGTACGCAATGAAGAACGGTTACTGGGACGGGTTCCAACCGGTTGTACTGTATGCTGATACCGGTCAATTCATTCAGCAAGAAAGCGTAAGCGGTTCTGTCGGATTTACAGACCCGACTATTTATAAAATTATCACAAAGTTTAAATATTCTTCTTATTGGGAAGCGAAATATAATAACGGTGTGGATAGCATGGGCTACAGGTTTTTCTCTGATGGGTCATTCTTCTATTATGACAAAGGAGTGCAGAGACAAAGCGGAATTTACATGCTCAAGCAATACAACACGAATTTTTCTGTCGTCTTCAAAGCAGGTGATGTGGAAGGAACATTACTCGAACGACCGGACATGGGATACTTTACCATGCCGAATGGTCCGCCCGGAGAGAATGTCTTAAAATATTATTACCAACATCCATAAAAAAAAGTCCCGTTTCAATATTCTTGAACGGGACTTTCTTTTTAGATGATATTTGACAGGAACTTGAATTCTCTCAACCTGCAATGACTAATGTTCGGAGAGAGAAAGGTTAAATCCTGTTGATATTAAACGCGCGTTTTCCCTTTGATTCATTTTTGATTTCGAATGAAACATTATCTCCCTGCACCAAAACATCACGAAAGCCAACGCTCTTAACATTACTCTTGTGAAAAAATATCTCTTCGCCGCTCTGCATGGTGATGAATCCAAATCCTTTCGTCACGTTATAAAATTTAACAACTCCTTGTTCCATATTGGTTATCCTTTTTTGTAGTAAGTAAAATGCCACGCGCATCAGCGCACATGGCTCGTAATAATAAAATAATGCTCAACGGTGGTTACTGTTTGGGGAGACTAAATTGACTCGCGGAAGTGGCAATATCCCGGTACGACACGCAACGTGAGTTGAGTTCGGTAGTAAGATACGAAACTCTTTCACTGTATCAAACAGCAAACAGGAACACCAACTTACCCCAATGAACGGACAAATTCCGCGATTGTTGTCGTACCATCAGTGACTTTACTTTTTGCGTCAGCCCGGATTTCCTCGAATCCGGCATTGAACGCGGCTTCTTTCAATTTCACACTTGGCGCCTGTTCATAGATCAAATCCCTCATCTGGTCGTTGATAACCAAAATTTCCTGAATCGCCGTTCGTTCATGATACCCGGTTCCGTTACACGCTTCACAGCCCTTCCCACGGTAATACTGTGTTTGTCCCCATGTTCCGGTTCCCAACCGCTCAAGTTCTTCCGGTCCTGCCTGATACTCTTCCTTACATGCTTCACATATTTTCCTCACCAGTTGCTGATGTGCTATTCCTACAAGACTGGATGCTAACCAATACGGAGAAATACCGAAGTTCAAAAGGCGAGGAACCGTTCCGATTGCATCACTTGAAAGCATTGTGCTGATGACCATCGTTCCTATAAATGCGGCTTCGGCGGTAAGATTACCCGCTTCTGCATCACGAATATCCCCTACTAAAATAACATTGGGCGACTGGCGAAGAATGGAACGAAGCGCATCGACCGTGGTGAATGTTTTGTCCGTGCTCGGCTGAACCTGCGTTGCAAAATCGAGTTTGAACTCGATGGGATTTTCGACGGTAAAAATATTTTTTTCCGGTGTGTTGAGTTTATTGACCGTTGCGTACGCTGTCGTTGTTTTCCCGCTTCCTGCCGGACCGGTAATCAGTAATAAACCGGAAGGACGGCTGTATAATTTTTTCATCCGTTCAAGATTTACTTCCGAAAAGCCCAACTCTTCAATCTTCGTAATGTGACTTGCCTTCGTTAAAATACGAAGTGCAATCCGTTCTCCTGTCACGGCGGGTAATGTACTGATGCGTAAATCAAGTTGCACGTTTCCGAGAATGATCGTGAACCGTCCTTCCTGTGGTTTCTTCTTTTCGAACGCGTTCAACCCGGCTTTTGCTTTGAGAACATTCGCGAGATTTTCCGCCGTATCTTTCGGGAGCGAGACAAGTTTTTTCATCACGCCTTCATATCCAAGACGGATGCGGAGAGCAAAGTCGGTCGGCTCGAAGTGAATGTCGGACGCGCCTTCTTTTACCGCGCGAAGAATAACTTCTTCCGCCATCGCATCCGCGGTCGGAAGTTTTCCCGTGCGAAACATCTCACGGATTTTATCCTTCGCAAACACAGCGACATCGAATTGTTCGAGATTAAATTTACTTGGTATTTTTTTCAGTTCTTCAGTTTTCATAACAGCCATAGGGACTCCTTACCGGAAAAGCGTCGAACGCTCTTCACGTCGTTTTCTCTTGTATCGTTGTTTCAATTGTAGAAAGCAGGTCTTGAAAGCTAAATGGTTTTCCGATAAAATCATATGCTCCATAACGCTTACATTCCATAGCATACGAAAGGTCGGCGAACCCGGTCAGCATGATTGCTTTTGTCGTCGGGCAATTGCTGTTGATAAATTTCAAAACTTCGATGCCGTCCACTTTGGGCATTTTAATATCAAGAATGGCAACATCGAACGGAGCGCGCCGAAGATGAGCGATAGCGATGTCACCATCGTTTGCTGTTTCTACCTTGTAACCGATTCTTGTTAACTCTGAAGCGATGAGCGTTCGTAACCCGTCCTCATCGTCCACGACTAAAATTGAATGATTTGTTGACATAGTTTCAAATTCCTGTAGGCAAAAAGTAATGAAAAGGGAGGTAAGATGCAACGTATCATCAAATCTAAAATCCGACATGGAAAATTATGAGGGGCAAATCCAACAAATACGTGAAAAGTAAGAACTAGATACACCCATGAAATGGTGGATGAGGAAATAAAACAGAGGAATTAGAACGAACGATGTTCAAAAAAAGAGAACT